>JAQUYQ010000087.1:3908-9862 GCA_028691795.1 Herbinix sp. | reverse complement strand
GATTCGACACCATTATTCTACTACAAAAAGGATGTGGATTCCTTATATTTTGGGCATTATTTGAAAGTTGTTTATTACAATATCGGATAAACTAAGGGTTTGTGGATAAAACTACGGAAACTCAAGACCTATTATAGGTTGATTTATTCATAAAATCATGCTATGATAAATGTCTTACTATGACAAATTTTACGAAGATGGTGATGGATTATGCCGATTAGAATTCAAAGTGATTTACCTGCTAAAAAAATTCTCGAAGATGAGAATATATTTATCATGGATGAAACCAGAGCAATGCATCAGGATATCAGACCTTTAAAAATTGTGCTCTTAAATTTGATGCCAATTAAGGAGGATACTGAGGTTCAGTTATTGCGCAGTCTCTCTAATACACCGCTGCAGGTGGATGTTACATTTTTAACTACAGAGTCTTATGTTGGAACACATACACCAACAAGTCATTTAGATCAATTTTATCAAACTTTTGAAGATATTAAGAATAAGAAATTTGACGGTCTTATTATTACTGGAGCTCCTGTGGAGTTAATGGAATTTGAGAAAGTGACCTATTGGAATGAGTTAGTTAAGATTATGGAATGGTCAAAAACTAATGTAACTTCAACACTTCATATTTGTTGGGGGGCTCAAGCCGGGTTATATTATCATTATGGTATACAAAAGAGAATGTTAGATAAGAAGATGTTCGGTATATTTGAACATTTGGTCTTAAAACGTAAGGTACCATTAGTAAGAGGTTTTGATGATGTTTTTTACGCTCCGCATTCTAGATACACAACAGTAACCAAAGAAGATATATCAAAGTGCGATGAGTTGACAATTCTGGCAGAATCAGAGGAAGCTGGCGTCTTTATTGTTATAGCAAAGGATGGAAAACAAATTTTTGTTATGGGGCATCCTGAATATGACAGAATTTCTCTGGATAAGGAATATAAAAGAGATGTGGCAAAAGGAATTGAAATAGAGATACCAAAAAATTATTATCCGCAGAATGAGCCAGAACAAAGACCAAATCTTGTTTGGAGATCTCATGCGAATGCAATGTATACAAACTGGCTTAATTATTACGTATACCAGGTTACACCTTATGATTTATAAGAAAAGTGCCGAAAATGCTGATTTACAGGAATATGAAAATTGATGATATTGTAATTGTTGTGAGGATTACTGAATTTAAATAAGTAAACCTCTTACAAAAGTGTCAAAAGTAACGGAAGTGTACGAGATAAAAAATGGAGTTGATTATGTTTCAATAATTATTATTATGAGAGAGTAGAAGGTCTACTCTCTATTTTTTATGCATAATTTTTAAAAATAATCAGAGAAATAGGGAATTTGCTGTTCAATGGAATCCTCAAGCATATCCACGGTTTCTGCATTGCAAGAAATACGTCCAATTTTATAAAGATAGTCCGGTCGCTTGTAGCCTAATAGCATGGTTGTCATGGTTTGAATATCAATTTTATCGTTGCTTTTCTTTGACGTGCGAATGATTTCACCTTTGCCTTCTGAAGTGATTTTCAGCGTAAACGTACCTTGATTCCATGAAAGCATCGGATCGTCAAGTGTAAATGTCCATTCGCGGTTAGTCGTATCTGGCTTGAATGGAAATTGAATGATAAACTGTTCTATATCTACGATACGTGCCATGAAATAAGGTGAGATTGTTTCCTTGATGTCCGCATCCTCTAGCAAGAATGCTAAAGGTTCATCCGTGTAAGTATTGCCTATAACCTTTGAAATCATCGAAAAATGAGCACTAATAAAGTTCCAAAGTCCGCTACGGGCTTCTTCATTGACAAAGATCATATCCTTGATATGAAAAACCTCATCCGCTATTCGGTAAAGCACATAGCCATCCGGCTGCCCACTCTCGTTATAGTATACAGCCGCCATCATATCGTCTGGCTCCCATAGCCAATATTCATTCCAAAGTAACTCATTACGTAGTAAAGCCCCATGAGTTTGAAGAGCATAACGTTCATAAGTTTTTTTAACTAGTTCACTTTCTACTGCTACGCGTTCTATATCACCAGGAACCGGTTTATTTTTTGGTAGCTGATAATCACTTATTTCATATGTGATTTTATCAGAAATGATTTCCCAACCCTTTCTTCGATAGTAAGGAATCGAATATGGATACAGAAAAGAGATAGACTGGCCTCTATTTTTCATATTTTCTAATGCTTGATATAGTAACTTATGCATAAGTCCCTGATTGGAATACTCCGGGTATGTACCGACACCCGTAAGTCCTCCCATATCGTAAGTTTTATTAAAGATGCGCACCTGTAAGGCATAAACCGCAACCTGAGAAATCAACTTGTTTCCGTCAAACCAACCTAATACATCAGCTTGTTCCAAAACAGGAGATTTAGCACGGATAATCTCATCTTCCTCCCATCCTATTTGATGTAATTCTCGATCTGTAACCTGAAAGACATACCTCAGTAATTGATTATACTGTTCGAGATGTTCCAAACCTACCTTTTTTATTTTTAATTGTTTTTTAATACTCATTAATATTCTCCTCTCTAAAAAACTCTCGATCTCCGAAAAATTACTCTTAATTAGAGTATTATACCATAATTTGTACTTAAAAGGTAATTTATTGAAGAGATTGTCCTCTTATTTTTGTGCAATGTTGTTAATAAATTACAATAACACAAAATTGGTGTAAATTGATTTGATTATAAAACCTCAATATGGTATATTACTATACGAAGAGGTTTTGACATTTATACATATCATTTTTAGAAAAGCACAGACAAGATGATATTGTAAAGTTGGAGAATACTTTGGATTGTGTATTAAATAATGGTTACTTATTTGTATTGATTTAATTGGGGGATTAGTTTTATGAAATGGATCAATAGCGTATTAAATGATCCTGCTTTATTATTGACGCTTGTTACAATAATTGTAAGTATGTGTATTATTATTGTAATTATTATTTTACTGTATCGTTTGGAAAATGAAAAAAGAGTTACGAGAGCAGCATTGGAGTTGAAACGAATTACTAACAGCATCCGTGCTGGATTAGTACATTTTATATTAGAAGATACTTGTAAAATCTTATACGCAAGTAAAGGATTTTACGATATATTAAATTACGATAAAAATGTGACGAAAGAGCAGAACAAAAATTCCTTATTGGATTTTATAGATCCGAGGGATATTACTTTTGTACAGAATATTAAGCAACAATTGGAGAATGAAACGATCCGCTGTGATGTTCGTATGTTAACAAGGGATGGAGAAGTCCTCCATATGTTAATGAACGGTAACAGTTCCACTGGAAAAGATGGAAAACATACCTTATCGGTTGTATTTGTTGATATCAGTGAGCAAAAACGGATGCAGGAAATTATTCTTTTAGAAGGAGAACGTTATCGGATTGCAACAGAACTTTCCAATGATGTTCTCTTTGAATATCATATTCAAACGGATGAAATGATATATACGGGAAGATATCGTGATTTGTTTGGCTTAAATCCTGCAATTTCTGAATTTAGAACCACCTGTGAAAAACGCAGAGATCAAATTCATCCAGATGACTGGGGTATTTATCTGGAAATATGTCAGGAGTTATCGGAAGGTAATAATATTATTGAAGCGGAATTTAGGATTAAGGATCGTTTAGGTGAGTTTATCTGGTGTCAATTAAAGGGTAAAACGATTTATGATGATAATAAGAATCCATTACGTGTGATTGGCAAAATAGTAAATATCGATGCTCAGAAAAGAGAGTTGGAGGCTCTGGAATATAAGGCTACCAGAGACCCCTTAACCGGTGTTTATAATAAAGAAATAACAATTAAAAAAATAGATAAATATATTACCGGAAATAAAGAAAACATGCATATGTTAATGTTTGTTGATTTTGATGATTTTAAGAGTATCAATGATAATTATGGTCATTTAGTAGGCGATAAAGTTTTGATCTATATCATTGGCCGTATCAAAGAGATCTTTACAGAAGGTGAAATAATTGGGCGTATCGGTGGAGATGAATTTGTTGTTTTTGCCGGCAATATAAAAAATGTAGAGGAAGCACAAGAAAAAGCAGCCTTATTAAATAGCCAGCTTGATACAACCTATGTAAGTGATAATAATATTACAATACCAAGTTCAGTAAGCGTTGGTGTTGCTATTTATCCGGAGTCTGGTTTGCATTATGAACAACTGATGGACCATGCGGATAAAGCACTATATCGTGTTAAGGAGCAAGGAAAGAATAATTATTTAATCTATTCAACAACTACTTAAAATCTTTTTTTGAAACAGCTTTGGTAATAATTAAAAGAATGATACAGATGACGCATAACAGGAAGCAGAATGTCAGTACGAAAACTACTTCATTGATGTGTGTCATTTTTTTTACGTATTCGAAACATGATTTTAAAAGGAAGCCGCAAAAGGCTGTTACCACTCCTGGTTTTATTATTCCGTTTACACTGTCGAGCTCGAAATGTACATTTCTCATTACTGCAAAGGTATCCAGTCCGGTAATAATTAATTGTCCAATCAATAAGGCAATCAAATATCCGTTTATACCACGTGTGGGAATTAACCATATAATCAGCAGGATTTTGCAAAGAGTACCAATAATCGAATTAATAAAGGTAATATGCGCTTTACCTAGTCCGTTAATAATGCTTCCCAAGGTGGTTGTCAGATAGAAGAATGGACAAAGCCAGGCAAGGATGATTAAGTAGGCACCGGCGGATTCATTATGAAATACTGCATTACCTAACTCCCTTCCAAAGTAGAAAAATATTCCGGTGCTGATAATACCGATAATCAGGCTGTATTTTATTGATATAGCAGTTGTTTTTCCTATGAGTTTATTGTTGTTTACTGCTTGTGCCTCTGAAACAGTCGGTAACAAGAGTACGGCCAAGGCATTGGTTAATGCTGTTGGAAACATAATAAATGGAATGGACATACCATTTAAAATTCCATAGGTTATAAGTGCTTCCTGGATGCTTAGTCCGGATCTACGCAGCATTGCAGGAATCAATACGGCTTCAATACTATGTAGAATACTTAATAATAAACGGTTAGCTGAAAGGGGTACACTTAAGGTAAGCAGGTTTTTAATGATAAATCTGCGTTTACTTGTGACAGCATCTGGATCTGAGTCAAAATCAATTGATTTAGAGGGTGACTTTGTAACGAAAAGAGAAATAAAATTATATATACTGGATGCAATCTCACCCACTACGACACCGATTACTGCCATTTCACAGGTTACCTTAACATCACCGTTTCCTGCATAAAAAGCGATTATATAAACTACAATAACACGGACAATCTGTTCTAATAATTGAGTAGCCGCAGGAACACCGGCCTTTTTTAGACCATAATAATAACCATTGATACAAGAGGTAATCCCACAGAAGGGAAAACAAACTGCCAAAATCCGTAAGGAGGAGGCGCTACGTTTTTCCATAAGAAAACGCCATGCTATGAAATCAGCATTAAGGTATAATAAAATAGATAAAATTACTGCTAAGGAAACAGATATCAGCATTCCTATCCGAAGAATTTTAAATACATTTTTCGGATTACGTCTACCGACTTCACCAGCTACAAGTCTTGAAATTGAGGTCTGGATGCCGGTTGCATATATTGTAAAACAAATACCGTATACCGGGAATATTAATTGATAAATTCCCATTAATTCGGCGCCCATAGTATTGGACAAAAATATCCGATAGAAGAAACCGATAAACCTTATAACAAACCCTGCAAAGGTTAGTATCAGGGTTCCTTTTACGATATTACTTCTTTTTATCTTTCTAACCTGTTGCGCAGTAAGAGCTTTATTATTCATTTTATGATTCCTTGATAGTCTTTTCTATTTATATATATTTCTAAAACTGAAAACTTATGTTACAAGTAGAACAGAAACTAATACCACAATTATTTAT
>JAQUYQ010000087.1:0-3808 GCA_028691795.1 Herbinix sp. | reverse complement strand
GGAATGGTATATTATAACCGAGTAAATTAATAGGGATTAAAACAATAGGAATTAAAAAGTGTTCTAATTGACTTAATAACCTTAAGTAAAAATAAAATGAGGTGAGATGAATGAAGCTATCTACCAAAGGCAGATATGGATTAAGAGCAGTACTTGACCTGGCAGTACATGCCGACGAGGAAGCGATAGCATTAAGCCAAATAGCAGAAAGACAAGGAATATCGATGAACTATTTGGAGCAGTTGATAGCAAAGCTTAAGAAAGCAGGTATTGTTAAAGGAATTAGAGGTGCTCAGGGAGGCTATATTTTAGCAGCTCCGGCTGAGGAAATATCGGTAGGAGCCATTCTAAGAGCCTTGGAAGGTGATCTTAATCCAGTTGATTGTTCCGAAGTGAATCAGGGTGACGGCATGTGTAGTAACTCGGATTCTTGTGTAACAAAATATGTTTGGAAGCGTATAAGTGATAGTATAAATGACGCAGTAGATACAATCAAACTTTCCGAACTGGTGGCAGAAAGTAAGAGAGTTCAAACCGGAGCAGGAGCTACAGATACTAAAGTAAATAAGTCATGTGGTAAATAATAAATTATATTAGGAGATGACAATATGGATAAAAAAATATATTTAGATAATGCTGCAACAACAAAAACCAGACCGGAAGTTGTGGATGCAATGCTTCCTTACTTTACTGAGTTATTTGGAAATCCATCTAGTGTTTATGAATATGCTGCTCAAAATAAGAAGGTAGTTGATGAGGCAAGAGGAATAATTGGTAATGCATTGGGTGCCGAAACTGCTGAAATTTACTTTACGGCAGGTGGAAGTGAATCAGACAACTGGGCGTTAAAGGCAACTATCGATGCTTATGCTGACAAGGGTAACCACATCATTACCTCTAAAATAGAACATCATGCAATCCTTCATACCTGTGAATACTTAGAAAAACATGGTGTAGAGGTTACTTATATTGATGTAGACGAGAATGGAATTTTGAAACTAGATCAATTAGAAAAAGCGATCCGACCGACTACCATATTAATTTCAATTATGTTTGCCAATAATGAAATTGGGACAATGCAGCCAATTAAGGAAATTGGAGAAATTGCGAAAAAGCATAACATACTGTTCCATACAGATGCAGTTCAAGCATTTGGACAGGTACCAATTAATGTGAATGATTTGAATATAGATATGCTGAGTGCGAGTGCTCATAAATTAAACGGACCAAAGGGAATAGGCTTTCTCTATATTAGAAAAGGAGTTAAAATCCGCTCCTTTGTACATGGTGGAGCGCAGGAGAGACAAAGAAGAGCAGGAACAGAAAACGTACCTGCAATTGTCGGCTTCGGTAAGGCAACTCAAATTGCTATGGATACGATGGAGGAAAGAATCGATATTGAAATCAAACTTCGAAATTTATTAATGAAGAGGATTTTAGAAGAAGTTCCTTATGCCCGTGTTAATGGTGACAAAGTAAGAAGACTTCCGAATAATATAAATGTCTGTTTTCAGTTTATAGAAGGAGAATCCTTGCTTATCATGCTTGACATGAAAAATATCTGTGCTTCTAGCGGTTCAGCATGTACCTCCGGATCATTAGATCCATCCCATGTTCTTTTAGCAATCGGTTTGCCTCATGAGGTTGCCCATGGTTCCCTTAGACTTACCCTTAACCATGAGAATACCGAGGAAGAAATCAATTATACAGTGGATCAAATTAAAGAAATTGTTGATAAACTCCGTAAAATGTCTCCATTATATGAAGATTTCACAAGGAAAAGATAAAGACTATAATACTAATATGATATAAATATGTAAAATCAAAGGAGGAAACATTATGTACTCAGAAAAAGTTATGGACCATTTTACAAACCCTAGAAACGTAGGTGAAATAGATAATGCTAGCGGTGTTGGAACTGTAGGAAATGCAAAGTGTGGAGATATCATGAGAATTTACCTTGATATAACTGAAGAAGGTGTAATTAATGATGTTAAATTTAAAACTTTCGGATGTGGTGCTGCTGTTGCTACTAGCAGTATGGCAACAGAACTTGTAAAAGGTAAAACTGTTCAGGAGGCATTACAGATTACAAATAAAGCAGTTATGGAAGCACTTGACGGACTGCCTCCGGTTAAGGTTCACTGCTCATTGCTTGCAGAAGAAGCAATTCATGCGGCTCTCTGGGATTATGCTGAAAAGATGAATATTAAAATAGAAGGATTATCAAAGCCAAAATCCGATATCCATGATGGTGAGGAAGAGGTTGAATATTAATCAGCAGGTACGGAGGTTAGTGTGAATAGTCTCGCAAAATACTTGCGAGCCATTAGAAGAACCTTGAAATGAGCACAAAGGGTGTTAATTCCAAGCTTCTTTAGGGTATTTGAGATGCTGCTTTGCAGCATCATGTAAGTTGGTGTGAATTATAAAAAACATAATTCACACGCAAATTTGTGCCTGCGGCCCAAAGTTTGCAGGCTTTGATGAAAGGCATGGTTATTAACATGGAAAAAGTAGTAGTGGGAATGTCAGGAGGTGTTGATTCCTCTGTAGCAGCATACCTTTTAAAAAAGCAGGGGTATGACGTAATTGGCGTAACCATGCAAATATGGCAGGATGAAGATATCTGTTCTATGGAAGAAAACGGCGGTTGCTGCGGACTTAGTGCGGTGGAGGATGCAAGAAGAGTATCTTCAGCCCTTGATATCCCATATTATGTTATGAATTTTAAGAGGGATTTTCGAGAAAATGTTATTGATTACTTTGTATCGGAATACCTTCAGGCAAGGACACCAAATCCATGTATTGCATGTAACCGCTATGTAAAATGGGAGGCACTGCTAAAACGTTCCTTAGACATTGGGGCTTCCTTTATTGCAACAGGTCATTATGCAAGAATAACAAAGCTTCCTAACGGCAGATATACGATTCAAAAATCAGTTACTGCAGCAAAAGATCAGACTTATGCTTTATATAATTTGACACAGTACCAGCTGTCACATACGCTGATGCCAGTGGGTGCATTTGCGAAAGATGAGATCAGAGCTATGGCGAATGATTTGAAGCTTCCGGTAGCAAATAAGCCGGATAGCCAGGAAATATGCTTTGTTCCGGATAATGACTATGCAGGTTTTATTCAAAAATACCTTCAAGAGAAATCACAAAATAACATTGAAATACCGAATACAGGAAAAGATAGTTTTAATGGATTATGCCCTGGAAATTATGTAAATACAGCAGGTGAAGTGATTGGCAGGCACCAAGGTTTGGTTCACTATACGGTTGGTCAACGTAAGGGATTAAATTTAGCAATGGGACAACCTGTGTTTGTATTAGAATTAAGACCGGAAACTAATGAAGTAGTCATTGGCAATGCAAACGAAGTATTCACGGATCATTTACATGCTAACCACTTGAATTTCATGGCAATTGAAGACTTGGATGGTGAAATAGAAGCGGAAGCAAAGATACGCTACAGCCATAAGGGTGCAAAGTGTATTATCAAAAGAATGGCAGAGGATGAAGTATTGTGTACATTTGAGGAACCCCAACGGGCAATCACCCCGGGACAGGCAGTCGTATTCTATCAGGGTGATTATGTCCTTGGCGGAGGAACGATAATTCGTTAATAATAAAATATTAGAGGATGAATTGATTATCAGGTTCATCCTCTTTTTTATTGTAGGGCTATCTTTAAAAAACCACCAGTTTAACTGGTGGATCACAATGGCTTCAAGCGTTTTTATTTAAAAACTCCTCTGTTATAATAAGTGTGGGTCTCAAACCGCACTACATATAGCAAAGG
>JAQUYQ010000086.1 GCA_028691795.1 Herbinix sp. | reverse complement strand
AATGCAACCATGCGGTGTTGTATTTATAAAGAACGTGCAATCGTTGGTGAACGCATCAACCTCGCCATGGGTGGAGATAAAGATAACTCGAATGTTATTGAGGTCTTAGACATTGCCTGCGATGAATGTCCGGTTGGTGGTTACGAAGTATCCGATGCTTGTCGTGGTTGTATTGCACATCGCTGTGAAGATGTCTGCCGATTGGGTGCTATTTCCTTCGATAGAAATCAGAAAGCAATCATTGATAAAGAGAAATGTGTGGAGTGTGGAAAATGTGCTTCCGTATGTCCCTTCAGTGCAATCGCTAACTATAAACGTCCCTGTCAGAATTCCTGCAAGGTGAAGGCAATCAGTATGGATGAGAATAAGAAAGCTATTATTGATAACGGTAAGTGCATTTCCTGTGGTGCATGTGTTTATCAGTGTCCCTTTGGCGCAATTGTAGATAAGTCCTATATTGTAGATATTATAGAAATGATAAAAGCCAGCAAAAATAATTCTGAGTTTAAGATGTATGCAGTAATAGCCCCTTCTATCGGTAGCCAATTTAAATATGTTAAACTGGGTCAGATAATAAGTGCTATAAAAAACCTGGGATTTTATAGTGTGGTGGAAGCTGCATTAGGAGCAGATATGGTTGCAAGTGCTGAAGCAGATGAATTAATTGAAAAAGGATTTTTAACCAGTTCCTGCTGCCCCGCCTTTGTAGATTATATTAATAAGCAATTCCCCGCGCTTGCCAAGCATATCTCCCACAATCTTTCTCCAATGGCTGCAATTTCTAAATACATCAAAAAGACCGATCCCAATGCTAAGGTGGTTTTCATTGGTCCTTGCACAGCCAAAAAGGTAGAAATGAAACGACCCGAGGTTGCTCCTTATGTTGATAGTGTAATTACCTTCGAGGAGCTACAAGCGTTAATCGACAGTATGGAAATTGAACTAGAAGTCCTACCGGAAGAAAACCTAGATAATGCCTCTTACTTTGGAAGAATTTTTGCACGAAGCGGCGGATTAACAGAAGCTGTAAAACAAGCCCTAGAGGAAAAAGAAATTCATAATTTTGATTTAAATCCAATAGTTTGTGATGGTATAGAGTCTTGCCGGGCTGCATTATTAAAAGCCTCCAAGAATATACTTAAGAATAATTTTATTGAAGGTATGGCTTGTAACGGTGGCTGTATCGGCGGAGCTGGCTGCCTCACACATGGCGATCGTAATAAAAATGAAATTGATTCATACGGTAAAGAGGCCTTGGAAAAATCAATCCTTGGTGCTATTGCCCCATATATAGAGTAATAAATAAACCTGATGCAATCATTATTTGCACCAGGTTTATTTTATAGATTATTAATTCTTAAACCAAGTAAAATCCGGGTATTTAAATAGTGCTTTCCCAATTATCTTACTTCTCTTAACAAACTTGTTATCCCAGTATCTAGAGTCCTCCGAAATATCTCTGTTATCTCCCATCATAAAATAACTGTCTTCCGGAACGACATATGGACCGAAATTATTATCCAGTGTCGAAGTAACATAGGATTCTTCTAGTTTTTCACCATTGATATAGACATAGCCATCAATACCTTCCACTGTATCACCCGGCAGACCGATAATTCTTTTGATATAGTCTACTTTCTCGTCATCCGGAAAAGGGAAAACGATAATATCGCCTCTTTGCGGGTCTTTAAACAGATAGGATAAACGCAAGGTAATAACACGGTCCCCAATCATGATTGTATTTTCCATTGAACCGGTAGGTACTTCCACCTTGAAGATTATCACTTTATTTATAAATGTTGCTGCTGCAAATGCAATTGCAATAACCATTACCCAGCTAATAATTTCTCTTACTACTTTGTTTTTCATATAATCCTCCATCTGAGTGTTCTCGTACGTAGTTATGCTTAGTTGCGGAACTTATCAACAATTATAAACTCAGTCTTATTGTTTGTAAACAAAATAATAATGGATTAATTCTTGGTTAAGGTGTCATAAGCCAAAATCTCAAAACTCCATTTTTTCAGCCCTTCTTCAAGTAATACTGCAGTTATCTCTCATCTATTAAACTTAATATCATAACTTTGTAATAGTGAACATAGAATTAGCTGACATCCAAAGTCCGGGGAAGAATTTCATAACTTGCCAGACACCGAATCCGTTAAGATTTAATTCCGTTATTAATCTTAGTTTTTTATCCATACTTCTGACATCATCAAACCATACTACATGCTGTACGCCCTGTTCATTCGTATAATTATAGAAAGGTGATTGGGCGGTTTCATCAAATTGAATAGGAACACCAAATCTTACGGCACGTTCAATCGCTTCCTGATTACCGATTGATTCTGCTGCAGTCGTTCCTTTTACAAAGGGTAAGGGCCAATCATAAGCATAATTCGGAGTGCCCATTAATATTTTATCCGGATCTATTACACTAACTCCGTATTGCAATACTCTTCGCATGTTATTTATGGGAGCTGTTGCCATGGGTGGACCGTAGGTATACCCCCATTCATACGTCATCAGTAGTACTTTATCAGCCACTGCTCCAATGGTTGGGTAATCGTGTGCTTCATATAAGAGTCCTGTCATTTCACCAGAAGTCTTTGGCGCAAGGGCTACAAATGTGATTAACCCTTCTGCATCTAATCTGGTATTCACTGCTGTGATAAAGTTTAGAAAAGCTGCCTTATCCTCTGGAAGAATAAATTCAAAGTCAATGTCTATTCCACGATAGCCCTTTGCCTTCATTGTAGTAACCAGATTATTAATTAATGTTGTCTGCGCCTGCGGATTAGTAAACATATCATGGGCACTTTCACTGCTAAATTCCCCAGCTGCATTCATTGGAGCGAGTACCATAATTGGTGCAACTCCAAATTCATTTGCTAAAGCGATCAGCTCTTCATCCTCAATCGGGATCAACTCACCAGTAGGGGTGAACCCATAAGTAAACAAGGATAAATAAGTTAAAAAGGGCAGTGTTTTTCTTAATACAGTTCGGTCAATAAATGGGTAGGCATAACCATTTGTTATAACCGTATCAATTATCTCTTCATTGGCATACGTAATTACAAGAACATCCCCTGGATTCAAGGCTTCATTTGCAGCAATCTGCGGATTACGTTGCAGTATTTGATTCGGCTCTACATCATAGGTCTGGGCAATATTGAATAAAGTATCCCCCTCTACTACCGTATGAGTCACATCCGGAATCCTTATTCCAATGCTTTGACCAATAATTAACTTTTCAGGATTTGGAAGTTCATTCTCTATTGTAATCCGTTCCGGTGTTACTCCATATTGGTCGGCAATTGTTTTAAGCGTATCTCCTTCTTTTACTACATGAATTATCATATACCTCCATTTTGCCATATGTAGTGCATAAGCACTCCGGCTAATCATAACTTTATAATAATATATGCGTTTAAAATACGATTGTGAAATGCTATGTCCGACGTTGCATCTTTACAAATCTTATCGTATAATACAATATGGTTTCGTTTTCCATAGTAAGCTGGCCTACTTTTGAGAAAACACAGAAAGAAATGTCATCAAAAATGAAAGGCACAGGTGTTTAAATGAATAATTTTAAAGAAATTTTACCAATCATAATAAAAAAGAATACTTTCGAAGCAATCGGCAAGGATTGGATGTTAATTACAGCCGGAACTGAAGACAAGTTGAATACCATGACAGCATCTTGGGGTGGTCTTGGTGTTATGTACGGAAAAAATGTAGCTTTTATTGTAGTTCGTCCACAGCGATTCACCAGAGAATTTATAGATCAAGAAGATACCTTTTCCTTAAGCTTCTTGGATAAAAATTACCGGGATGTTATGAATTATTTGGGAACCGTATCTGGCCGAAACGAGGATAAAATCGCAAAATCTGGATTAACCGTAGAATATTTAGATAATACACCGTATTTTAATGAAGCAAATCAAGTACTGATTTGTAAAAAACTTTTCCGACAATCCATGGATGGTGCTTCACTACTAAATGATAAATTAGATAGTACCTGGTATTCAAATAAAGATTATCATATTTTATATATTGCTGAGATTGTAAAAGCAATCCAGGCAACAAGATAAACATGTTACTACAATATTCGTATACTGTAATATATGAAAATTACTGCTCCTAGTTTGATATTAATATTCAAATTTGCAGTAGCCAAATCCGAATTAAAAAAGACCCACATGATAATGATTGGATAAGTAAGTAATATATCAACTTACCTCCAAAGGTTTCATTATAATCTGGGTCTTTTATTAATAATAAGTGTAATTATTTTCTATGAATTCATCTGGCTTTTCTTTAAATTCATCTGGTTCTTTTTTAATTTAACCGATTATTTTTTAATCATCTGCTTCTTTTTTAATTCATCTAGTTCTTCTTTAAATTCATCTGGTTCTTATAATTTATCTGTTTTTTTATATCATCCTGTAAATTTTATTTTTAAAATATCAATTTATTTTGCCTACTTAACATCTGACTTGATAAAGGTAAATATGCCCAAAGCTGTACAGACAATTAAAAATATTAATCCTACTAGGATAGACCTTAAGTAATCCCCTGTATCTGCCGTATTACCCAAATAAAAGGAAATGTTATAGGTCAGACTGAATTCAGAAAATTTTATTTTGCTGCGTACAATATATTCTAGTATTGTAAATAGCAATTGTCCTATACTCATAATACCGATAATATTGAATGCTATAACTCCACCAAGATTTCTAATGAACATTGCAACTAATACGAAAACTGCTGTCAGCGCTGCATTTAATAATAATTCAATTCCTGCGGTCTTAAGCAGTAGACTTACATATTCACCAGTAAAATCACCTAATGTTCCAGTTACAATGGTAGCACAAATCGTACCTACGATTAGAGTAGCAAGTATGATCATATAGGTTGCAGCTATCATTGTGATCAGTTTTGATAAATAAATCTGTATTTTTGAAAAACCTTTGGAAACAACATTTTTCATTGTTCCGTGAGCAAATTCTGCAGTTACAAATATGGCAGTTACAATTGCTAAAATCATCTGTAAATTGCCACTTGCAAAAGCGGTCATACCATAAGTAATACCATCCTTATAAAACAAGGTTGCATCCATAGCATTCCCTTCTCCGCTCGCAAGATTGCTAGCCCAATCCAACATGAATATAGTTAATGCTGAGAAAAATAATACTACCGCTGTACAAATATAAAAAGATTTACTTTTAAATAATCGGTAAAAATCCGATCGTAATAAATTTGACATAATAATCCTCCATTTTATATAATTCTATCTTAATTTATTATCGGTAATATCCATCAGCTGCATAAAATAAGCTTCCAAATCCTGACCAACAACAGAACTAGAGTTCACAACGATTCCATTTTTAGCAAGCTCCATATTAATACTTCCGGCTTTATCCAGATCTTCGGTAATATGAATTGTTTTATCATCAATAATCTGAATCGCTGATGCATTCACAATCCCTGCAATGATATACTTAGCCTGTTCTACATTATCAACCTTAATTTCCAGTTCACCCTTACACTTGGTTTCAAGTTCTTCATTGGTAAATTCCGTTACCATGATACCATTATTTATTACACCATAACGGTTTGCTATTTTTGAAAGCTCACCGAGAATATGGCTTGAAATCAATATTGTAATTTTTCTTTCCCTATTTAATTTTAAGATTAACTCTCTTACTTCAATGATACCGGTAGGATCAAGGCCGTTAATCGGCTCATCCAACATTAAAAATTCAGGATTATCCAATAAGGATATCGCGATAGCGAGACGCTGTTTCATACCAAGGGAATAATTTTTTGCTTTTTTCTTGCCGGCATCCTGCAGTCCAACCAGTGTTAGCATTTCATTAATTGTATTTTCCGGAGCAAGCCCTAAAAGTCTGCAGTAATAATGCAGATTTTGTTTTGCTGTCATATGAGGAAATACAGCTGGATTTTCTATCATAGTTCCAGTTTTTCTTCTTTGAGTATCTAAATCATCACTCTCAAAAAGGCGTATTGTGCCTTGAGTTGGATGAGCAAGCCCTGCTACCATACGGATTAAAGTGGTCTTACCGGCACCATTCCTGCCAATAAAGCCATAAATATCTCCTTTACATACATTAAGGTTAATACCGTTGACTGCTGCCTTTTTACCAAACTTCTTAATTAGGCCATTCGTTTGCAGTACATATTCCATGTTTATATCCTCCTGTTTTGTAATATATTGTTATCTTTCATACAAACAAAACATATTTTACCATATTGAAATTAGAAAAGCATTAAAAACAAATAATAAAGTACTAAATTTTACCATACACAATAAGTACTTTCTTACTCTTTCGATTACCATTTCATTCTACTTACTTTGTAATATTAATTTTCAAATTATTTAGATACTATGAATATTGATTTCGCTTATTTCTGCTTTTATATTATTCTGAGATACGATTGAATTAAGTATATCTGCTAGCTCTTCTTTATATTCCGATATAATTGATGCTGCTAATTCATCCCTTTGCTCTTTCGGTATGGCTCCGATTGCAGCTTTCAGCACCTGATTCGGAAGTCCATTTAAGCTCAGCAACAAACGCCCTATTTTACCTGATTTATCCTCTTTTTCGGATAATCTTTGGATCATAACAGACAATAAATTATCAATTGTCTTTTCATAATCAATTTCATCAATATTTATTTCAATTCTTAACATGGTTTCGTATCTCCTTTCAATAGATTCTATTTTTATAGACGTAATGCGTACTGCGATACCGTTCTTTATTAGCAAATTATTCAGATATTCAATCAGAACCTCATTAAAATGTGGTAGTATGGATGCCGCCACGTTGCTTTTATTCGGTATTACTGATACCAGGAATTTTGAAAGCTTCGTCGGTTTTCCATTATTACTAATCATTTTACTAAAAATATTATAAAAAATATTGTCTTTTTCAGTAAGCCATTTTTCTATGAAAGGCATCATTAAATCAACTAAGGTGTTGTAATTTATTTCCTTTAAATAAATCTTCGTCTTTAACATGACGTTTTTCCTCCTAACGTCCACGACTTGCTCGCAGGCATAAATTCAACGTGTGAATTATGTTTTTTTATAATTCACACGTTGACAAAAACTCATAACACAGAATATTATACATTCGAATTCAACGCAATAGTATTTGAATTATGTTTCTTAGACCAATATTATAATATGATTTCTATAAAATAACAATCATGGGGCTGTCCGGATAATTGAAAAACCCCGCAAGAATTATTTCCTACAGGGTTTTGATCATGTATAATATTTGATACTCTTTATTCACATACTATTTGATGATTTAAATTCTTATGTAATTGTATCATTGCTAGTTCAAAAAAAGATAAAATTGCATCCACAACTTTATAGCATAAATCGATAATGTACTGGATATCCTTATGTACATCCTTTAAAGCCTTTAAATATTCCTTATGTGTCTTTAAAATAAGATGGATTATCTCATCAAAGGTGCACAACACGGGGCCATGCTTTCGCTCTCTTTGCGTGTCTTCTCTGTTTACATACTCTTTTAAAGAATATTTTAATTCTTTTTCATAATATATATGCTCGGTTATAGTTCCTTCAAATATGCTATTATGTGGAAAGGTGCAGTAATCTGATAGGTAATGCGTGACAACTCCCAAATGTCTAGCGTAATAACGGTTGATGCCTTTATTTATATCATAATCTACAGTAATCTTCTTGATTTCATCAATTAAAGTCTCGAAGGTTTCATCAAATGTGTGACGTTTTGTCAGGAATGAAGGTTTTAAATCTGGTAGTATGCTTCCGATGTAAAAAGATTTTTTGTGTTCTTTTAAGTCCTGTACCTGCATGTTATTTACTAAAAACTTTGCAAGTGATATATGAGATTTCTTTCTCATTAAGTTCCTCCTGGGGTAATACAAAATACCGATTATCATATTGTCGCTCATATGTGTAATTTTAATAATATAGGCAAAATGATACACCATTTCACAGTATTTCTCAAGAGGAATCAAATACTAGCTATTAGCATTTTTTAGTGAAATCGTATAAATTAGGATAAAATCATATATTTTTTTTATAAGTAATATCCACGATAAGCTTCTATCGGTGAGTATGATAGTTTCACACGCAACTTTGTGCCTGCGGCCTACAGTTTATAGCCTTTGATAAAAGGTATGGTTATTTTTATTAAATATGGTTCGGGTGTCATAAGTCGGATTAGTATAGTGAAATGAATATTTATGCATATATATTCATTGTCTTACTTAATATACGACTTATGACACCCGAACCAAATATGAATGTTTAAATTTCATGTATATAGTTCACAAGACTAATAAGGTTTCCCTAAGGGATTGGTGGAATTAAGATTTTCAATTCAGTTTTTTATGAAATGATCATGAAAATATACTGGAAAACTTGACATTATGATAGTCTTAAGGTAAGATTGTGAAGTGTAAAATGTAACTTATGTAAAACATTAATTTTGAGATTTTAAATTTAGGAGATGATTTGTTGGATCTCAGTGACGCGGCGCAGCCGATTATATTGTTCATTTTGTTGGTTCTTTCCTCCTTCTTCACCGCTTCTGAAGCAGCACTTAATGGGGTGAATAAGCTAAGGATTAGAACTCTTGCTGATGATGATGTAAGAGGTGCCAAAACTGCAGGTAAATTAATAGAGGATTCCAGAAAGATGCTGAGTGCCATATCGATCGGCAAAAATGTAGCGAAGCTATCCGCTTCTGCTTTTGCAGCAGTATTCGCCTGGGATTATTTTGGTAAGCAATGGGTAGGGTTGACGGTTAGCGTCTTGATCCTTCTTTTCCTCATTTTCGGATCAATAATACCCAGAACGATATCCTCTATCTATACGGAAAAAGTGGCTCTTACAGTTGCCGGACCGATTTATTTATTAACAAAGCTACTATCACCGATTGTTCTTATTTTAAATAAATTTTGTAATGGTTTATTACGGCTGTTAGGAATAGATACAAAGGCTAAGACTGCAGCGATTACCGAAAATGAACTTCGGACCATTCTTGATTACAGCCATGAAGAAGGCGTCATTGAAAGCGAAGAACGTAGAATGATTACAAATGTTGTTGATTTCGGTGATGCCTTAGCAAAGGATGTTATGGTACCCCGAACCGATATGGCATTTGCCAATGTTGATTTTACTTATAATGAATTAATTCAGACCTTCGCAGAAGAAAAGTACACAAGAATGCCAGTATATTCTGAAACCCGTGATAATGTTATCGGTATCGTAAACCTCAAAGATGTATTCTTCTATAATGGGGATACTGAGAATTTTAACATCGTTGATATCATAAGGGAACCATACTTTACTTATGAATACAAGAAAACCTCCGAGTTGTTAATTGAAATGAGGAAGGCTTCCATCTCACTAGCAATTGTACTCGATGAATACGGTGCTACCGTAGGACTGATTACCATTGAGGATTTATTGGAGGAAATCGTCGGTGAAATTCGTGATGAATACGACGATGATGAAGAAGACAGTATTAAAGCTATCACAGAAAATGAATATATTGTAGACGGTTTTACAAAACTTGATGAAATAAATGAAGCTCTAGGCTTAGACCTTGAATCAGACGATTACGATTCTATTGCAGGGCATATCATCTACCTTCTGGATCATCTTCCTGAGGAAGGCGAGACTGTGGAAGATAACAATGTGGTATTTACCGTTGCTGCAATCGATAAAAACAGAGTTGATAAGGTTCATATTCTCTTAAAAAAAGAAAAAACGGAAGCTTTAGAAGATAAATAAGAAGATATAAAAGATAAATTGTATAGATAAATATTTAGCCTTAAGATATTGGAAATGCCGAAACAGAATACCTGTAGAATAAGCAGGCACTGATTT
>JAQUYQ010000085.1:5044-10265 GCA_028691795.1 Herbinix sp. | reverse complement strand
GAAATATTTGTGCACAGACAAAAAAATAGGTTGCATAACGTGTAATTAAGAATTTTTAAAAAGTCCCATAAGCCGTATAATTACAGCTTCGTGGGACTTCAAACGTCATTATAGTGTCAAAAACAGGTATATAATAACATATCAGCAATGCAATTTGCAAGAGGTTTCCTTCGTTTTTATATTAATTTTATATAATAATTCTTTCGTTGATATTATTTCTCTAATATTGTAATTTATTTATTTTTAGATAATAAAAATACGGGAAACAAAAGGCTTAACTTAAATACACCTAATTTGTTTCCCGCATTATAACGCTTATTAATTTATTTCAAATGATATATATCTGTCTTTGGATATTATATCTGTCTTTGGATATTGTATCTGTCTTTGGATATTGTATCTGTCTTTGGATATTGTATCTGTCTTTGGATATTGTATCTGTCTTTGGATATTATATCTTTATTTTGCTAAGATCAGCATAATCTCGTTGCTTCTCTTAATGAATTTTGTCATTGCTTCCGGTTCCAAAGGCTTATGGCTAAGTAGTGCAAGATCATAAAGCTGCTCGCAAATCATAGGGGTTTGCTCCGCATTTTCATTGGTAAGTATGAATTGAACCAACTTATTGTTTGCATTAAGCACTAAAGTCTCACCGCCGCCAAGGCCACCCATATCCATACCTGACATATTATACATACGCATCATATCTTGCATTCTACGGCTTTCTTCGGAAAGAGTCATTATGGAAGATACTCCTTCATTCTTAAACTTCTCTACCTTAACCTCCAGCTTATCCTTACTAAGTACCTTACGGAATAAGGTTGTCATTGACTCGGTATTGTTCTTTAAGATTTTCTTATCCTTTTTCTTCGTCTCTTCCTTAAAGCCTTCGGTTATATCAGCGTCGATACGTTGGAATTTAATATTCTTCTCCTGATTTTCCAATTGTGAGATAAATGGTTGGTCAATATTATGAGTAAGGATGAAGGCATCAACACCTGCTTCCTTAAACATGTTAATGTACTGGCTCTGCTGTTTGAGATCAGTCACATAGTAAATGATGGTCTTCTTATCCTCATCAACTTCAGCATCTTCTTCGTCATGATTATGGTCGTGTCCGCACTCACAAGCTCCATCTTGCTCATGGTCATGTCCGCACTCACAGGCTCCATCTTGCTCATGGTTATGTCCGCATTCACATTTCTCCTCATGCTCCTGCTTGTTATCAGCATTTTCCTCTTCTGCAGCTTCTGTTCCCTTATTTGCAGCAACATATTCTGCAAGTGTGATATATTTACCTTCCAAATTCTTATAGATAATGACATCCTTTATCTTCTCACGGAATTTCTCGTCCTTCAGGCAACCAAATTTGATGAACGGGCTGATATCATCCCAGAACTTCTCGTAGCTTTCTCTCTCTACCTTATACATACCGGCAAGCTTATCCGCTACTTTTTTAGAAATATATTCTGAAATTTTCTTTACAAAACCATCATTTTGCAATGCACTTCTGGATACATTTAGAGGCAGATCAGGACAGTCTATAACACCCTTTAACAACATTAAGAATTCCGGAATTACTTCCTTGATATTATCTGCGATAAATACCTGGTTGTTATATAATTTAATTGTACCCTCCAAAGAATCATATTCCGTATTGATCTTCGGGAAATACAAGATACCCTTAAGATTAAACGGATAATCCATATTCAGATGTATCCAGAACAATGGCTCTTTATAATCATGGAATACATCGCGGTAAAAACTCTTATATTCCTCTTCCGTGCAATCATTCGGATGTTTTGCCCATAAAGGATTAGGATTGTTTATCGGCTGAGGTCCCTTTTTCTCTTCTTTCGTTTCCTGAGCTGTACCGTCCTGATCTACATCAGCATCAATTACCTCCTCCTTTTCCTCTTCTATAGGAGCATTGGCGTTAATAAAATAGATCTCTACCGGCATAAAGGAACAATATTTCTGAATAACCTCTTTCACACGATACTCGTTTGAGAATTCATAACTTTCCTCATTCAGATAGAGTGTGATTTCGGTACCGCGTTCTGTCTTAGTGCTATCGCCCATCTCATATTCCGTACCACCGTCGGATTCCCAATGAACCGGTTTTGCATCCGGCTGCCAGGACAAGGTTTCAATTGCTACACGGCTTGCTACCATGAATGCAGAGTAAAAGCCTAAACCGAAATGTCCGATAATTTGATCATCGTTCGTCTTATCCTTATATTTTTCCATGAACTTCTGCGCTCCGGAAAATGCAATCTGGTTAATATATTCCTTTACCTCGTCAGCTGTCATACCAATACCATTATCACAAAAGCTGATTGTCTTCTCTTCCGGATTAACCGTAACGGTAAGCTTATACTTATTATCTTCCGGAAGACTTACTTCACCCATGATTTCCAGTTTCTTTAATTTCGTTATAGCATCACTACCATTTGATATTAGCTCCCTGATAAATATGTCGTGATCCGAATATAACCACTTCTTAATAATAGGGAAAATGTTCTCTGAATGAATTGATAAATTACCATGTTCTGTACTCATATTTACACTCCTTTTCATAAACAATATTCTTGTGTAACGACGGTGCGTTCCTTAATCTATTAGCCCGCCGCGTTACTATAGTATTCCGTTACCTTTTGGCTTTCCTATGCGTGGTAAGTTTGTCCAGCTGCACCAAGTAGTTTACAGAGTACTTATTAAATTCCTTCAGAAATTATCATAATACTGTAAATTTGAATTGTCAAGAAAAAATTAGCACTCTTTAAAGAAGAGTGCTAACAAAATTCAACTTTGTAATTTTTAATTCATGCAATAATCCTAAGCTAGAATAAAACAATAATTAATTATGATAATTATGAAGCATCAAAATACGCTGTCTGCGAAGACTGTAATTTATTCCTCTTCAAATACGATTCCATTGTTTTTTAAAACACTCTTAACTTCTATATCCCATTCCTGTTCCAGGGTTTTATCCATCGTAAAGGTCTTAATGGCTGTTCCGGTTATGATATGAAGCTCACCCTTTTCAAATCGGATGTTAAAATATAAGCCTCCGACATCTTCACTTTTAAGCCTACCACCAGATCTTTGTACCAGCTCCTCACACAATAAAGTTGGCAGCTGAAATACGATTTTTAATGAAAGCGGTGTCTTATTACCTTTTATCATAGAAAATACCGCCTGACGTACATCACACCATAAAATAAAATGTTTATCTTCCCTCTCTTCCAATTCCTCTTTTGAAAAAAAAGCTTCATTTAAAAGTCCCGTTATTGTGAAATTGGTGAAGGTCGCAAGTTCCATTTCCCGTAATAGGAAGGAATCAAAGGTTGTATTCGTCAGAAGCTTAGCCATGAATGGCTTAACTTCAGTAACATTCAGTGATATCATATCGTTCTCTCCTGACGATTTTATATTTTTAATTAAAAAAATAAAAATCATAATTCCATATAATCTATTCTATAATAATTGTCGCTATTCATTAATACATAATTTTTGCTGTAAACAATCATTACTTTCGTACATATATCGGTTATTTTGTGTATGTTTTACTTGTATATATGTTTACCGTTTGAAGAACAATAATATTGAAATTAATTAATATAAACTAACCAATAAGGAGGATTGTAAAAATGTATTTTGAACCTGCCAAAAAAACTTATTATCGTTTTCCTTCCTCAAGCAGTATTAACAACCTCGATTCTAGGTATTATTTTCCCGAAAAAACGCATTCCTCCGGAGAGGATACACGTTTTGAATCCCAAGCTGCCAATTACGTAATCAATAGTGAGAAGCATTATGATGCTTAAATAAATTGCGCAACAAGGAATAAACAAAACAGATGTGCGGGGTAAAAGATGTAAAATAAATATTTTACGCTTTTACCCTTTTCTCCGTTGTAAAAAGCTATTGGTATCATTGCAAGTGTTGCCAAAGTACTTATCATAGCATAAAAATTATGTGTTTGTACAAAACTAGGAAAGTCACTTAATATTGTACCCGATATGATTAATATCGATATTGCTATTAATACTTTGCTTCCACGGAACAGATAAAATACAACAATCATAAGAATTCCTGCATAATCATAATCCGTTTTCATATAATCTGCAGCGATACAGAAGGCTACAATGAAAGCACCCATAATAGAATTACTATAAATAATATTCTTTCGATTATTATTATCAAACTTTTTATCAATCAGGTCCATAATTGTAATTAATGATAATCCTAAGAACAAGGTAAAGAATACATTTTGACCTTCGTTAAATCCATTAAGTAATATAGAAAAATCATCCGTACTGTGAAACATATTTTTCAAAATTGGAACTACATCTATTCCATTATGATATTTAAAAAATGCTAAATCATAAGGCAGCTCTGAAATAAGTGCAAAAACTCCTAACCGCATCAGATACTTCTTAATATTTTTCGTATGATAAAAACCTTCTACAATAAGAAAAACAAAGATAGGAAATGCAAGTCTTCCGATACCGCGGCAGGTTACATATAACCAATAATTCGTATAGGGTGAAATAAATATTATTGCGATGTGATCAATTAGCATCGCAATAATTGCAAATAATTTTAGTTTAAAGGTATCCATGATTAATTCCCTTCTGATCTTTATATATGCATTCTTTTATTCAGCTCTGTTTTCATATTGTCGCCCTGAAAAAGCAGGATTGCCGTCAGACTTATTGCACTTGATGCTACGCAGATAATTGACGGGAACACGACATTAAGTCCACCGAATAAGACAAAAATTATGGGCAATATTCCGAAGATACCATCTACAAACATATAAATAACTAAATCCTTAGCTCCAATTTTAAGCAACTTAGCCGATATTGCCATTACGATCATTGCTCCAACATTGACAGTAGGAATAACATAATCAATAGACCAACCAATCCATCCCATAGAACGGTCCCATAGCACAGATAAAATACTAATCAATACTACCTGCCAGATAATTGTTTTGGGTATGTTATTCTTCTTACGCAGGATAAAGTACAAACTGATCCACATACATAAAATTCCTGCTGCAATAAGGATGGACCACCGTGATTCTTTGGTGAATATAGAATTAACTGCAAAGCTGATAATTACAGTAGATATGGAGATTAATATCATAATTCGAATAAACAAATTAAACTCCTGATATATGGTTGGAATTTGCGGAAATACTTCTTCACTA
>JAQUYQ010000085.1:0-4944 GCA_028691795.1 Herbinix sp. | reverse complement strand
GTTATATCGATACCTTCATTGGAAAGCATCCTAAAAAAGTTTTTCTGAATATCTGTTCCTACAAATGGAGAAGTAAAGCTTATTACCAATTTGTCATTAAACGAACACATACAGATCTGCGGTCTTCTGGCACTGGTAAAGCAATCAATCATATGAATATATGGAATAAGCTCCTTTGCAACTGTTACTTTTCCCACATTAGATAGAGATGCTGTAATTCCCTTATTACTTAAATAATTAGCAAAACGAAGAACATAATCCTTAAGAGCCAATGGTATGACACGCATGAAAGCATTATGTTCCAACGCGGATAATCGGTTAATATGCTTTCTAAGGTTGTCCTCTGTCAGTTCCTTTTCAAAGGTATCCTTCACAACTTTTATGATATCTTCTAATCGATCGGAGTTTTTACCAAAATGATAACCGATATTAATTACTGCAAAGAAATTACGTGCTGTAACAGACGGAAAGTACGACCTCAAATTCACAGGAACGGTTATTCTTACAGGATATTTTCTTGACCTTGCCGGCATGTCCTGATATATAGCTTTCATTAATAACGTCGTTAAAAAAACAGTCAGGGTAGTATCATAACGGTGCGCCTGTTCCAAAACTGCCTTTGCAGACATTTCACCTTCTATTACCTTAAGGCGGTTATCAATATAACGTCTTCCGGTAATACGATAAGCCTTGCTTATCTTTATTCTATCCAATTTTTTATCGCCGTTGTAATGTTTTAAAAAACTGTCATCCATCTTCTGTGAAAATGACGCATCATAATCAAGTGTCGGCAATTTGCCACCAAAATCCACTCCATGTTTAAGCGTAATATAATAATAAATCAATGTTTTTAGAAATCCCAATACACCCGTTCCATCCGTCAATGCATGATACATCTCAACATTAATTCTTTTATTATAATAAGAAACTTGAAACAATAAATTTCTACGGTTCTGATGATAAATCATACTACATGGAAGCTTATCTTCTTCTACAACCTCAGGCTTCAAATCCGAATTTTCGAAATAATACCAAAATACGCCCCTTCTTAGAACACTCCGATACATCGGAAAAAGCGTCATCGTATTATCCAATGCTTTCTGTAATATGTCTTTATCAATAGCTTCGTTAAGCTCACAAACAAAGCGAAAGACCTTTGTGTCTCTTTCGTTTGTTGTAGGCGGAAAAATCTTAGCTGCATTATCAAGTTTTGCCCATTCGATAGGCATTTTTCTTGTCATATAATCAATATTCTCCCTTTCCGGTATCCTTCTGATAATAACAAGTTTTCCTATGTTAAACTACATTAATTGTAGCTGCTTATTATATTCTTCAAATACTCTTTTACCCATTAAATAAAGCTCTATACACAATACTAATCCGACTTATGACACCCGAACCTTGAATTTATTTATTCAAGAAATGGTTTATCAAATCATAGCTTCTTTTTACATGGACAAAATGTCTCGGTAAAGAAATAAAACCATGTAATGCGTCCTTCATGCGAAATATTTCAACTTCATTACCAAATTCGTAAAGCTTCTTTCCATAAAGTTCTCCTTCATCTCTTAACGGATCATACTGTGCCGTAATGATTAAGGTTTTCGGTTGCTTTGATAAATCTTTCGATAAAATAGGTGCAAGATAAGGATTTTGTAAATCCTCCTCACAGCTTTTATATAATTCCATAAAATCAGTAATACGTTTTGCCGTTAATAAATAATCCGTACCATTTTCAATAACAGAAGGGTAAGGTGAGTTCTCACTATGATTATTACCTACCGAAGGGTATAACAAGATCTGTCTGGAGGGAAGAAACTCTCCTCTGTCCCTTGCCATTAAAGATACGACTGCCGCCAGATTACCTCCAGCGCTATCCCCGATTAAGGTGATATCCTCTTGTTTGATATCAAATAATTCTGTTACCTTCATAAATATCTCTTTGGTAACAGCATAACAGTCTTCGGGTGCAGCAGGAAATTTATATTCCGGTGCCAGCCGATAATCTACTGATACCACCATATGTCCGGTTTGTTTTGCCATATTCGAGCATACTGTCGTATAACTGTCGATGTTACCGATTACCCAGCCACCACCATGAAAAAATATCAGTATCCGACGAACTGTAACCTCTTTTGATGGCAAGAACACCCTGACAGGGATATCATGATCTATAAGCGAAACCGTATGATCCCACATCTCATATAACGGTTTTATATATGGGTGAGCAGCATTGGTCATTTGCCGCTGCAGCTTATATGTCTTCTTTAAATCTAAATCCGGATAAGACAATGCCTTTAATGCTATCCGCATAGCTTTGTTTATTGCCATAATTCTCGCATGCCTTCCTATCTCGTTTTGACCTATACAGGATATAGAAATACTGAACAATCTTCAAAGTTTATTAAATACATTCTAACTAAGTTGGATTTAAAAGTCAAACAAAAATACCCCTGCAGGTAAACAGCTAATTAATCTGTTTTCAATAATTCACACATCGACTCTACAACTTTAGGATCATACTTACTCCCCGCGCCCACCTTTAGTTCTTCTAAAGCTTCCTGCGTACTAAATAACTTCTCCTGATAGGTATTTCCATAAGTCTTGATGTCAAAATCATGCGCCACAGCAAGTACTCTTGATATAACAGGTATCTCTTCTTTCGAGATACCCCTTGGATAGCCTGTTCCGTCATAATTTTCGTGATGAAATAAAATTTTCTCAGAAATATGGGATATCTCAGTTATTGCTCTTGCAATACGATAACCTGACTCTGTGTGTGTCCTCATTAGTTTACGTTCTTCATCCGTAAGTTTACCCGGCTTCAACAAAACGTGGTCCGGCAGTGCTATTTTACCGATATCATGTATTACACAAAGTAATGCCAATTCGTCTAAAATATCCTGTGAAAATTTCAACTTTTTAGCAATCCGCAAAGATAAATCTTTCACCCTTTCGATATGTTCATGCGTTTCAATATGCTTTTCATGTAAAGAATGTTCTAATGATGAAATAATACTAGATCGGACACTTCTGCTTTCTAGAAGTTTATTCCGATACATTTTTTGTTCTGCACGCTTTATAATTTCATCCGTACCGGTGTCCATTGCATGAACTTTGGAATAGCCCATAGCTACGCTCACTTTTATAGGAAAACTATCTACAACGCTAAGTTCCTGTTTAATATCTTGGAGTAATGTTTCAACATAGTTACGTTCATTTTTAACTAATATGAGAAACTCATCTCCACCCCAGCGGACAGGGATATCCGTATCCGAACAGCATTTTCTAAAAATATCTCCGACCGTACTTAACAGTCTATCTCCTTCTTTATGACCAAAAGTATCATTTATTAATTTCAAACCATTGACATCCGCCATTAATACACAATAATTTTGATTTTTATCTTCCTCCAATTCTTTCAACTTATTTTCCAAATAGGACCGATTCTTTAAATTTGTAACCGTATCTGTTTGTAATAAATATATATTTTCCTGTTCCGTATTCTTTCTTCTAGTAATATCTGATATGGAACCCATCCATCTTAAGGCTCTTCCCTTTTTATCATAATCAACAATTTTTCCTCTCAACAATACCCAGATATATTCGCTGTCAGCTTTATAAACTCGTATCTCAGCGTGAAAATCCGATTTCTTACCTTTCAGGTAATCATGCACTAATTTGCGAAATATAATTCTATCCTTCCAATAAATATAATCTAATATTTTGGCATAATCGATATGATTATGATCTGATTTATATCCCAGATGTTCAGACCAAGATTTACTGATAAATATTTTTCTAGATTTTATATCATAATCAAAATAACCGTCACTAGTTGCTTCCATTAACAGATGCAAACGTTCATCGTTTTTCTTAATTTCTACAAAATTTTTATCCAGTTTATCAAGCATCTTATTAATATTGCTTGAAAGATTAGCAATTTCATCATGTCCCTTAACGTTTATTTTTAATGATACATCATCATTTTTCATCACTTTATCCACGAATTGGTTTAACTTTGCTACTTTTTTGATTACCGTACTATTAATAGAAATTAAGCATGAAATAAGTGTTAACGAAAAAATAGCGATAGCAACGATACTGACGATTTTAAATGTTTCTACAGCATTTTGAAAAGATGTTCGTTTGCTATCCAAAGTAAGAAAAATAGCATTATTGTTTATTATATCATTAATGCCTGCTCTACTATTTAACTGCTGAAAGGTTCGTTCAATATCAGTTACTATAAAGTCCTTATTCGAATAACTTTTTTTTTCCGCATTCGCAGATTGAAATTCAATTTTTGCATCCATTAGATTTTCCATATAATCAACAAATATATAATCCATTTTTCGTAGCATAATCAAGTACCCATTGTCCCCTGCTGTTCCCTTTGAATTCGTAATACCGCAAATTGAAATAAAAAACACTTTATTATGGATCCTTGTTATTCCCGAATTTAAATTGGTGGATGTTACATTTTTGACAAGAGTAAGTATATTTTCTTTATTATTAATTTTTTTCTGCACATAAGCGGTATCTTGGTCTGATATCCAATCTGAATGAAGGATACGTTTGTTTTTATCCAGATAAATCATCCCGTACATTTTTAATTGTTTCAGAGTGTCTTCTCCCAAATTAACTTCTGTATAATTGGTATCCGTACCATTAATATATTGATATGTCTCATCCCAATGAGACCAATCCAACTGTGTTCTCATTATCCCGTTGATTTCTGATTTAAGTATCAACGATGCCTTATTATAATTGTTTAGTATAACTTCATTCTCTTCATTTTCTATGTATCGCAACGATATTTGTGAAGTAAGGATAACAGAACAAACTACACCTATCGTAAGACTAATTAACGCAGTTAAAAATACCTTAGCTTTTATTTTCACATTTAATACTCCTGTCTAAATTAATATGAAGTTCTAAATT
>JAQUYQ010000004.1:4109-47438 GCA_028691795.1 Herbinix sp. | reverse complement strand
ATGCATTTGTCACAATTAGATTATTTTCAATATATCTTCCACATTTATCTGCATTTCACAAATATTACACACTTTGCTATGCAAAACGGGGGCTGTACGAATTTCTTCAACTGCATTTGGTATCTCCGTATTGGATACTTTTTTCAGTAGGATTGCCTGTTCATAATCGTCTGCCGGAACTTCTCCTGTGTGTAGAGCAGACAAAACGCTGTTCGCAAATTTATAAGGGCTTGCCGTAGATACAATTACTGTCTTAGTAGTATCACCGGTTTCCTTCACATATCCGTGATAAACACTTGCTGCTACTGCTGTATGGGTATCAATGACATAATTATTCTCCTGGTATACCTGGTGAATTGCCTCCCTGGTATTCTCTTCGGATGCCCATCCGCCGATAAAGCCTTTCAGTTTCGCTTTCATACTGTCTGTTATTTCATAAACACCGTTACTGGAAAGTGCTTTCATAAGCTGTTCTGTCTTTTCAGAATCATTATCAGCAATGTGATAAATCAAACGTTCCAGATTACTGGATACCAAGATATCCATGGAAGGGGATTCGGTTAAAATAAAATCTCTATTCTTATCATAACGTCCAGTTTCAAAGAAATCAAAAAGAACCTTATTCTCGTTGGAAGCACAAATCAGTTTATTAATCGGAACTCCTATGTTCTTGGCATAGTACGCAGCAAGAATATTACCAAAGTTACCGGTCGGTACAACGAAATTAATTTTATCTCCCTGTGTTACCTGTTTCTTCCTATATAAGGATGCATAGGAATGAACATAATATACGATTTGAGGTACTAATCTACCAATATTAATTGAATTTGCTGAAGAGAATAAATACCCTGCTTTTTTAAGACGCTCCGCTAATTCCGTATTGTTAAACATCATTTTGACACCCGTCTGAGCATCGTCAAAATTGCCACGGATTCCAATAACATTCGTATTGTCACCCTTTTGTGTGACCATTTGTTTCTCTTGAACGCTGCTTACTCCGTCCTTAGGATAGAAAACAATGATTTTTGTTCCTTCTACATCCGCAAAGCCTGCTAAGGCTGCCTTACCGGTGTCGCCTGAGGTTGCGGTCAGTATTACGATCTCTTCCTGGACATTATTCTTCTTTGCAGCTTTCGTTAGAAGATGAGGCAGTATAGATAATGCCATATCCTTAAAAGCAATGGTTGCTCCATGGAATAATTCCAAATAATAAGCTTGTCCAATTTGTTTAAGCGGAGCTATTTCCGGTGTATCAAATTTGTCATCATATGCTTTATTGATGCAATCCTTTAGCTCTTCCTCTGTGTAATCGGTTAAAAATAGCTTCATTACCTCAAAGGCAAGCTCTCGGTAATCCATTTTAGAAAGTTCTTCAAATGATTTAGTCAATACCGGTATTGTTTCCGGAACAAATAAACCTCCATCCGAAGATAAGCCCTGCAGCACCGCTTGGGAAGCTGTCACTTTGTTATTCGAGTCTCTTGTGCTCCTGTACATTAGGTTCATATCAATTCAATCCCCTTTTCTAATATTTCACTTTGCCCAGGTTACTGACAAATGGTATGGGAAAATCCCCATACATACTTGTAAATATAGTAATTTCCATACTGGGTAAGTTTCATGTATTATAACATGCTTATACTTTGGATACAATACTTCTATTTATTTTTGTAGAATTCATGACCACCATGCTTAAACAGCCAGTCCAGATGATCATCAAACCACTCCGCGCTGCCTGAATTCGTTCTTTTTCTTGCTATAAAATACAAAGCACCCTCAGAGTAATCTTCTCCATCCAATGCCCTTTTTACTGCCTTTTTCGTTTCGGTGGAAACTTCAACCGACCAATATCTTTCATCGGATATCGGAGAAAACTGATACTCACCATTTGATTCCTGAAAAATTACCCCTTTTATGGTATCAGGAAATGAATCATCCTCTGCTCGATTTAAGATAACATTGGCTACCAAAATTTTTCCTACCATATCTTCTCCCGAAGCCTCTGCTTCAACAATACGTTCAAGCATCGCAACTTCTTTATTTGTAACATTGCTATATGCAGTACTTACCGTTTCCTTAGCTTTTATCTTAGTAGTAGTTTTTTTAGCTTGTACCTCCTTATCATCTGTCTTTTCCATTGTACTGACCATGGAATCCAGACTACTCACTTGTTCCATTATGCTATCGAATGCTTTACCGTCTATAGCATTTCCGAACACCCAAATGGTATCTCCGCTGGTTGATGTACCTTCAGATATTGACAAGGCTGATATTTCTGAACTGGTCTCGGCCAGGTCATATGGATTAATTAAATCTGTTTCATTTACCTGTGCTGTATAATTTGCAGATTGCAAATAGGGCAGCTTAACATTTAGTAGCACCTGTGTCTCTTCTTTCGTATCCGTACTTATTCCTGCAGCCGCCGTATTAATGTTGTAAAAAACATCAGATCCTAAGGCTAACATAAGAGCGGACAAAGCATATGCAATAAAAACCATAGCAAAACCATATTGGCTTTCATGCATTTTCCTCTTTTGAAGAAACGAATATATGATAGACATACTCTTTCCTCTTTTCTTAAAATTTTATAACATGCGCCATTCCCATTTATTGGTACTTTTCTTAATAGCTATTCTGCATTATAGGTAACAGATATTTTTGTGTCAATAACATAACATCAATTTCGTTATAAGCCACGATAAGTATTTTACTTTATTTTACATTTAAAGTGATTAGTAACAATTTATGTCAAGATTAATAACTTAATATCTGTATATAATGCACAAGATATTTTTAACAAATTATTAACCATATATTAACTATTTTATGTTGACACTCACAATTTTATTCATATTCTACTGCTTTAGTATGAATTTTCCTGCAAAATCAGGCTGTTCTACACAAATGGCATTTAATATTTTGTTAACATTTGTCTAATTACCTTGCCGCTTCTTGCGGTTTATTTCTATTTCTGTTATATTGTAAATGTATTTTAATTACGTCTAAAAGCACGTTTCTCGGAGGTTAAAATTATGTTGCCCGGAGTATATTCAGCAGTAAAAAAGAATGGTGACAAATATTACAGAGCATCGATTACCTATAACGGAAAACACATCAGTTTAGGCAGCTTCGATACAGAGAATGATGCAAATCAGGCATACCTTCTGTCCGCTGAGGTTCTAACCAAACAATCCGTATGGACAATTGAGAAGTATCCCATCTCTTGTGTTTTATCCTTTCATAAATGGGTTGTACTGATTAACCTCAGAGATAATCATATCTATTTTAAAAATCCTATCTATCTTAAAAAACGGTATTTTCATTATTACATAGATCGGGAAACCTGCCTTAAATTTGATGCTGATGATCTTTTTTATTATGCTCACCATAAAATAATGAAAAGGGGTAGCCATCTCTTTGTATCGGATTACGGCATGCAGGTTAATGTCCTGTCCCGTTATGGTATCAAAAATTATGCCGTATGCGGTAGGGATTATATCTTCTCCAACGGCGACGACAAGGATTTTAGCTATCATAACATAGACATAATAAATAATTTTCATGGAGTAACCAAGGTATTAAGCAATGGCTATACGAGATACCTGGCAAAGATTCATATAAACGGAGATTATTTGATCGGTCGTTATACCTCTGAGATAGAAGCAGCGATTGCTTATAATAAAGCAGTACTTATCTTGAAAAACAGTGGTCTAATCAAAAATTATCCACAGAATTTTATAGATGGAATGAACGAAATCACTTATGCGTCCATCTATCAGAAATTAAGAATTTCAAAGAAGCTTTTAGCTTACGCCAAACATTATAGTGATACTGATAAAGAATAAAATCTTATATTAAAAGAATAAGATCTTATATATTAAAAGAATAAGACCTCATATATTATAGGAAGCAAATACACTGCAATACACTACTTATATTTGCATTCAAATACTGATAAATTATATTACTACTAGTATTAATACTACAAAACACATTAAGCATTTTTCACTATATCAAGTCTACTAAATGATATGTATTTGTTAACAATGTATTAATTTTTTTAAAAGGGCTACCTTTATTTGAAATGTGTGGTATAATATGGTTATATTTTTCTTCTTCCGTTTTCATATTCGCAAATAGAAGCCATCGTAAATCAGCAAGTTTATCAATACATTCGGAATGTATTACTTGCGTTTACGATGGCTCTATTTGTTTAAGGGAGGAGGAGCGATTAATTCAATGGTTCATTTTTTAATTCAACCGTGAAAGCAGTTCCTTCTAAGTCACTTTTTGCATAGATGGTACCCCCATGCATTTCAACGATACTTTGGGCAATCGCCAGTCCAAGTCCACTCCCGCCCGTTTCACTGGATCTGGAGGATTCTACCCGGTAAAAACGTCTGAATATTCTGTCTAAATCCTCAGAAGGAATGAGTATTCCATAATTTGTAATCGTGATCACAATTCCATCTTTCTTTTTATAAAGGTTAATTAAAATATTCTTTCCATCCTTACCATACTTTATTGCGTTACTGATTAGATTAGCAAATGCTCTGGCAAGTAGATTACCATCTGCTCTAATTACTGCAACACTATTATCTGTGATAAATTCATAATCTAAATGATTTTCAGCAAAACTCGGATAAAACTCGTCGACCAATTGATTCAGTAATTTTACCATATCTACCTCATTATAAGATGCTTTGACTTCACCGAAATTAAACTTGGTGTAGGTAAATAAATCCTCAATCAGTTTCTCAAGTCGTTTAGATTTATTATAAGCGATACTGATATATTTCATCTGCGTTTCCTGGTTAAGCTCCTTAGAGGAAACCAAATCCAGATACCCGATAATTGAGGTTAGAGGAGTACGAAGGTCATGAGCCACGCTGGTAATCAGTTCATTTTTGGAATATTCAATTCTTCGCTCATTCTCCATGATTTCTTTAATGTCATCTGCCATCTGGTTTAACTTATCTGCTAGAAATGCAAATTCATCTTCATTTTTTATTTCGATACGATTACTCAAATTACCCTGAGAAATCTGGTTAATCCCTTCAGAAATCTCTCTTATATAGTTAATAAACTTCTTAGTTAACAGTAGAAAACAGATAATAAACATTATTATCCCTCCAACAATGGTTATTATAGAAATAATAACCGTGGAGGTACCCGACAATTGCTGTATATTCTCTCTATATACGATATAAACGCCAACATGAACCACTGCAATTGTTAGTAATGTATAAAACAGACTAAGCAAACTGTAAAGCACGATTTCAAAGCGAAAACTTTTAAATATGTTATTCTTCAATTTTATATCCTACTCCCCACACAGTTTTTATAATTTGGGAATTTTGTGAATCCATCTCAATCTTTTCTCTGATACGGCGTATGTGAACCATAACTGTGTTATTCGCCTCATACATTTTTTCATTCCAGACTCTTTCAAAGATATCATCCGTAGAAAAAACTCTGCCTACATTACTCGCCAACAGGTACAAAATATCAAATTCAATCGGTGTAAGCTTTACATCCTTCCCATAAGCATTTACCTTATGGTTATCCTTATTAATTACCAGATGATCCAGTACTATTTCCTTGTCCAACCTATCATCATGGGTACTTGGGTTGAATTTCGTGTATCTTCTCAATTGGGATTTTACACGTGCCGTTAATTCCAATGGATTAAAAGGCTTAATCACATAATCGTCCGCACCAGTTCCTAGTCCGATAATTTTATCTAAATCCGTTGATTTTGCACTCAGCATGATAATCGGTATTGTACTTGTTTCTCTGATTTTTTTACACAAGGTCAGGCCGTCCATACCCGGCATCATTATATCCAAAATCACCAGCTTAATATCTACAGTCTCTAAAATCTGAAGACCTTCCCTGGCAGTATTTGCTTTTCGTACATGGTATCCCTCGCTGACTAAATGGATTTCCACCAAATCCGCTATATCCTTATCATCATCCACAACCAATATCTGAGCTAGCTCCATATTATTATCCTCCTTACGCTCCAAATCGGAATTTATCAAATTATCCCTATCATATCATAATAAATATCAAAATTCCTTACTTTTTTCTTAATCCTTTCGTAAGGGTCAATCACCATGTAGTTGCCACATCATTTAATCGTTTGGTTGTGTCAGATAAAAATGTCGGCTTAGAATATTGCTCTAACTGACCTGCAATCTAACGGAAAGTCCTCTCCAAAATCAGGACAAATGCAGGAAGGAATATCATAGCGTAAATCGGTTACAGCTTAGGGTACTTCCCTACTCTTGTATTTGAAAGGTTCCTTATGTCACTTAAGCTTCAGAAAATGTGCAAAACCCGCAAATAGGACTTGTTTGAGCAATGGAACATCAAAGCAAATAAAAATAATTAATCTAAAATTGTTCCATAGCGAGTTGTACTATTTTCGGGTTGTCCTAAACATTTTATGAAGCTTATTAGTGACATAAGGGTTCTTTCACCAACAAGAGTAGGGAAGCACCCTAAGCTGTAACCATATACACCGTATTATACCCATTCCTTCCTGCATTTGTCCACCTATGTCCACCTATGTCCACATTTGCCACTAAATTTCATTTACAATTGTGCTCCGACATGATAGAATACAACCTGTGAGTAGCACAGATGGTCGCGCCTATTAATAGGTGAGGAAAGTCCGGGCTTCATAGGGCAGGGTGCCGGATAACGTCCGGTGGAGGCGACTCCAAGGCTAGTGCAACAGAAATATACCGCCAAATTCTATTTGACTTGTCAAATAGTTTTGGTAAGGATGGAAAGGTGGCTTAAGAGACCACCGCCTTGCTGGTAACAGCAGGGGCAGATGTAAACCCCACTCGAAGCAAGACCGAACATAAAGCGATACGGCTGCCCGCCGTGCTTTAGGGTTGGTCGCGTAGTATCTGTGAAAGCGGATACTTGAGCCACATGGTAACATGTGGTCAAGAAAGATGACCATTCAAGACAGAACCCGGCTTATCGTGCTGCTCATGCAAATTGTTTGTTACACTCGCTTACGCGGGTGTTTTTTATTTGAATAGGAACACTAATAATGAATTTCCAGTACAAACATTCTTTCTCACACTTTAAAACAACTTCCCCCAACAAACTCTTTTAAAATTGAATTTTGAGGTATTGCTTCACTTGGTGTTCCGATAAAATAATCCAGGAACTTCAATAATCTCTTCGCTTCTACATACTCCTCACAATTTCGATCAATACCAAAAAGGATTGGTTCCGCATATTGTTTTAATACAGCCAGTTCATAAATAAGCGCCGAATTAAACATAACATCTGCATCTTCCTGGAATGGGAAAATATTCTCATCCTCACCCCTGCGCACCGATGGCCACATGGAAATGGTCCGCTGAGCAGATGCACCCCTGGTTCTTGCATCACGAACCATTCTACGAATCAGTCTGCCGTCCGTAGTTGGAATCCGGTTATGTTCATCGATATTCAGCTGTGTGAGCGCACTAATATATATCTTAAATTTACTTTCTCTCGGCAAAGAATATGACATTGCATCATTCAGGCCATGGATGCCCTCAATAACAAGAATATCATCCGGACCCAATTTCAAAAAATTCCCCTTGTATTCTCTTATTCCGGATACAAAGTTAAAGTTCGGGATATCAACTTCCTTTCCGTTAAGTAAATCGGTCATATCCTTATTAAACTGTTCCAAATCTATCGCACCCAGGCATTCAAAATTAAAATTTCCCTGCTCATCCTTCGGTGTTTTTTCCCGATCCACAAAATAATTATCTATTGCAATCGGATGTGGCTTTAATCCATGGGCTTTCAGCTGGATACTGAGACGGTAGGAAAAGGTAGTTTTACCAGAGGATGAAGGTCCGGCAATCATGATAAATTTCTTATCACCACAATTCTTAATAGTTTCTGCAATATCACTTATTTTTTTCTCCTGCAGTGCTTCTTGAACTAGAATCAAGTCATTCATTTTCCCCGCCGCAATGACGTCATTCAAAGTACCTACATTCTGGATATCAAGCATTTGTGCCCATTGGTTTGATTCCCTTAAAGTTTCAAAAAGCTTAACCTGTGGAACAAAAGGTTCAACAACGGTAGGATTTTTCCTATTTGGTAGAATTAGCAAAAATCCATTGTTATATTCCATTAAATCAAAATATTTTAACATTCCTGAGCTCGGCGGCATATATCCGTAATAATAATCCTCAAAGCCATCCAAGCTATAAATATTGGCCTTTGAAACCCGGCGGTAACGGAATAATTTTTCCTTATCATGCATCCCGTATTGACGGAAAAGCTCAATCGCATCATCTGTTCCAATGCTTCGTTTCATAAAAGGTATATCCTTATTAACAATGTCTTGCATCTTTTCCTTTACTGCTTGTATCCGTTCCTTAGTTAGCGGAATTTTTCCTGCATAATTACAGTAAAGACCATTACCCACGGTATATTCAACCGAAACCTTTATCACATTTTCAGTTCCAAATACCGAATAGAAAGCTTTCAACATTACCAAAATCATACCCCGATTATATGTTTTCCCCCCTGTATCGTCACCTGTTGTAACAAAACGAATATTGCAATTGTTAGGGACCCTTTTAAACAGTTCTCTTAGTTTATTGTTTACAAAGGCTAGAATAATCTGATTTTTATAATCCTTCTGAAAATCTCTGCTTATTTCCAAAAGAGTTGTATTGCAGGGGTATTCATATATTTTATCGTTGATCTGAACTTCAATATTTGTACTCATAATTTTCTATCACTCCTTTTTAATTCAAATGAATTCTTAACACGTGATTTTATTATATGAACTTTTATTCACTTAAGCCTGCCAAATCCGACTTTTGACAAGCAAATCAATTTACATAATATAATTTTATAACATGTTCATTTGCAATAAACAAAATCATTCATTTATCCATCATAAATGTTTGTTGTATTTACTTCTAGACCTATGCCTCTTGTTTGTAATATTCAAGACCACGATGGATTAATTCCATCCTATTATTGATTTCCTCTAATCTAAGTAACGTATTTTCTGTCCGCTCCTCTTCCAAGGTATTTATGATGCCTTTGCATATTTCCAAATCCCATAATAAATATTCCGCTAAAATGGGGTTTTTCTGTTCCAGTAAAAGTCTGCCATAATAAAGATGCTCTTCCAGTGCAAGCTGATAAGTACTTGTATCTTTCACAAATTTTTGAGGAACTGCTTTCATCATAACATAAAATTTACCATCTTCCTTAATCATATTTTCTTCGATGATAATAAAGTTATTATCCATAAGCAGATGTCGCACCTTAAACGTTTCCGATTGCGGCTGTAGTACCAGTTCCCGTAATGATTTCATAACCTCCATACGTTCTGATAGAATTTGAACGATTAATCCTCCACCCATTCCGGCTATAATTACGGTATCTGCTTCTCCGGCTTCAAGTTTTTTAAGTCCATCTGATTTTCTCACTTCAATCTGGTTCTCATATCCATATTTGATTATATTTTCTCTGGCTCTGTCAATTGGTCCTTGATTAATATCCATAGCTATGACATGTGGCGATATTCGATTTTCTGCCATATAAATTGATGTATAGGCATGGTCGCAACCTACATCTGCCACACGATTTCCCTGTGTCACAAGGTTTGCAACGGCCTGTAAACGTTTCGAAAGCTGCATTTTATTCTCCAAATATTTATATTTTCATTATTTTACCATAACGTATGGTCATTTTACAATAACAGTTAATGTTATTAACCTAAAACAAATTCAACCTATGTTAATACAAGATGAATTGACAAATCAAATCACATGTAACGAATAAAAAGAACAACCGCAATACATATAATTTTTTGCGTTGCTCTTTTTATATAATCTCTATCATATTGAAATGTTTTATAAATCCTTCATAACTTCTTTACTAGTTATTCTAAATAGTCCTTTAGTTTACGGCTACGGCTTGGATGTCTTAATTTACGTAGAGCTTTTGCCTCAATCTGGCGGATACGCTCTCTGGTAACATTAAATTCCTTACCTACTTCTTCTAAGGTACGGGCACGTCCATCATCAAGACCGAAACGAAGGCGTAGTACCTTTTGTTCTCTCTCTGTTAATGTTCCAAGCACTTCGACAAGCTGTTCTTTTAATAAGGTAAAGGCTGCAGCATCGGCCGGTACCGGTACATTATCATCCTGAATGAAATCTCCAAGGTGGCTGTCTTCCTCCTCACCGATCGGTGTCTCCAAAGATACCGGTTCCTGAGAAATCTTTTGAATTTCCCTTACTCTTTCCACAGGCATATTCATTACCTCTGAAATTTCCTCAGGAGAAGGCTCTCTTCCGAGTTCCTGTAAAAGCTGACGTTGAACTCTTGTTAATTTATTAATCGTTTCAACCATATGAACAGGAATACGAATTGTTCTTGCCTGGTCTGCGATTGCCCTTGTGATAGCTTGTCTGATCCACCAGGTAGCATAAGTACTAAACTTATAGCCTTTACGATAATCAAACTTCTCAACCGCTTTAATCAGTCCGAGATTTCCTTCCTGAATTAAATCAAGGAACAACATCCCTCTACCCACATAACGTTTTGCAATGCTGACAACCAGACGAAGATTCGCTTCTGCAAGACGCTTTTTGGCATAATCATCACCGTCTTCCATCTTCCTAGCCAGTTCAATTTCCTCATCGGCATTCAGTAATTGTACCTTACCGATTTCCTTTAAATACATACGAACCGGGTCATCAATATTAATACCCTCAGGAATTGTTAAATCTATGGTCTCTATTTCCTCTTCATCATCGAGAATGATATCTTCTTCCTCTTCCTCTTCCGAAATTCTGAGAACATCAACATTGTGTTTATCGAGGAAATCATAAATTTTTTCAATGCGCTGTGCATCCAACTCCATGTCCGCAAAGAAATCATTCACTTCCTGAAATTCAAGAACATTTTTTTTCTTCTCGGCAAATACCAGCAATTCCTTCAGTCTCTCAGTAAACTTAATTATATTCTCGTCCATAGATAATCCTTCCTTCTTTAACTCTTTTTATATTTTAACCATCATTTGATGAAATATGCAATTTCTGCTAACGTCCACTCCTGCGACTTGCTCGCAGGCATAGATAACAAAATGCAAGCATTTCGTTATCGTGAATTCAGCGTGTGAATTATTTACTTTATAATTCACACTAAGCAGGCGAATGCTGTCTGATTTCATGTCGCAGTTAACTAGATGAATTGGCAAGCCAATCCACTTATCATGAATTAATAAAAGTAAAACTTCGCTTTTTTAAATCCTTCTTTTCGGTAATAATCTTCATTAGCAGCGCAGTATCATTTACTTCAATGGCTTTTTGACTTTGCTTGTCCAAACTGTTCTCTTTCAGTTTCATAAAGGTATCGGATAACGCCTTATGGTGTCCTGCTTCATCCATTTCACCCCTTATTTCTGCCGAAAAAAGACCTGCGACCTCCGATTGCTCCTCCTTGTTCTGGAAACAGCTTATTATTTTTGCCGGAATTACACTATGTTCCTTTTCATATTGATCAAATACCAATACTGCAACTTCTTTGTATATTCCATCGGTAAAATCCTCCGGACCTAACAACCCTTTGATTTTTTCAAACAGGGTATTATCCTCAATTAACCACGTAAGCATCAGCTTCTGGGATTTGGAAATGCCATCCTCCGGATTTTTCTTTCCTTTTCCTGCCTCATTACGGTATTCTTTGGGTTCATTCAATCCAATAACGATCTGGGAACCGAGTTTATTCACCAGCTTACGAAGCTGTTCTACATCGATCTGATATGCTTTAGCCACGGCATCTATATAAAAATTACGCTCCAACTCTTCACTAAAGCCAATCAGTTTTCTTGCCATCTCATGAAAGAACTTCGTCTTCTGTTCGGGATCCTGAAGATTATAATCTGATTGCAGAATATCTATTTCAAAGAAGAAACTGCTTCTGGCTTCATTTATTCTCTTCTGAAACTCCTCAGCTCCAAGTGCTTTTATAAATTCATCCGGATCCTTATAAGGCTTCATATTAATTACCTTTATGGAAAGTCCGGCTTCTTTTAAAATTGGGATAGCCCTTAATGCTGCCTGTATACCTGCGCCATCACTGTCAAAAGTAAGAAGGACTTCATTGGTATATCTTTTTAACAGATTAGCATGAAACATAGTGAAAGCTGTTCCAAGTGCTGCTACTGCATTGGTAAACCCTGCCTGATGAAGTGCAATCACATCCATATAACCTTCACAAATTAAAAACTGTGATTTTCTTGAGGATCTGGCAAAATTTAAGCCATATAAATTTCTGCTTTTGTCAAACAGCATGGTTTCCGGCGAATTTAAATACTTTGGTTCTCCTTCCCCCATAACACGCCCGCCAAAGGCAATGACCCGATGATTGATATCCATAATAGGAAACATAACACGGTTCCAGAATTTATCGAAACCTCCTCTTTGTTCATCTATGGTTACCAACCCCGACAGTTTTAGAAATCCATCCTCATATCCGAGACCCTTTAGATATTTATATAAATCATCACTGTATTTATTGGAATATCCTAAGCCAAACTGCTTAATCGTATCCTCCGTCAAGCCTCTGTTTACTAAATATTCATAAGCCACCTGACCTCTTGGTGATATTAACTGGTAGTAGAAATACTTTGCTGCCTGTTTATTCACCTCAAATAATCTGCCCTTTATATCTGATTGTCTCTTTGCTTCCTCAGAAAATTCCTGTTCCGGAAGCGAGACTCCGGCTCGTTCTGCTAGAAACTTCATTGCATCAATAAATGTATAATTTTCGTATTCCATAATAAATGTAAATACATTTCCCCCAACACCACAACCAAAACAATGATACATCTGCTTTGTGGCACTGACCGAAAAGGAAGGAGTCTTCTCATTATGAAATGGGCATAAACCCATATGATTGCTGCCTTTTTTCTGTAATCTTATGTAGGAGCCTATGATACTTACGATATCATTTTTACTTCTGATTTCTTCTACCAGCTCGTCTGAATAAAACATAGTGCTCTCCTCCCACATTTTTTTAAGTTAATAAACGCCCCAAGCTGATGGAATCATTAATTCCTTAAACTTTGAAACTGCATAACGATCCGTCATACCAGCTATATAATCGCATACCACAAGGTAAGACGGTTCCTTCATGTGCTCCATTCGAAGTAAGTATTCCTTAGGCAAATAATTCGGGTGCTGCTCATAATAGATAAATAATTGTTCCAATAACCGCTCTGCCTGTTCTTCCTGATTCTTTGCTCTTTTATTCATATATACGCTTTCAAACATATACTCACGCAAATGTCGCATGGCCGAACCGATTTTAGGTGACATAATTATATCATTACAATTCTCACTGTTGGTTACAATATCATGAATCAAGTTATCGAGTCGTTCACCCAGACTATGTCCCAGAATATCGGTATATTCGCTGGGAATCTCTTCTTCTTTAATAATCTGACCCCGTATTGCATCATCAATATCATGGTTAATATAAGCTATTTTATCACAAAGTCTCACGATTTTTCCTTCCAGAGTGGAAGGGGTTCCTTCTGTCTGGTGATTCTTAATACCATCCCTTACTTCCTTGGTCAAATTCAAACCCTTACCGTGATTCTCTAAATACTCTACAACACGAATACTTTGTAAATGGTGCTGGAAGCCAATGGGACAAATTCGATTCAGTGCCCGTTCTCCGGCATGACCAAAAGGTGTATGTCCCAAATCATGACCTAATGCGATTGCTTCTGTCAACTCTTCATTCAATAGAAGAGCTTTTGCAATCGTTCTGGCAATCTGAGCCACTTCCAGTGTATGGGTAAGTCTCGTTCTATAATGATCTCCCTCGGGCGCAAGAAATACCTGAGTTTTATGCTTTAGCCTTCGAAAGGCCTTGCAATGTAATATCTTATCCCTGTCTCTCTGATAAATAGGTCGTATATCACAAGGTTCTTCATATACATCCCTCCCGAGTGACTGATCAGAATATGCTGCATAAGGGCTTAAAATTACATGTTCTCTTTGTTCCAGCTTTTGTCTGATATTCAAACAATGCTCCATATACACCCCCATGATGTCGTTCTGCGACATCTCATAAAAGTGTGCAAAAAGTACTCTAGTGTACTTTTGCCAAGTTGAAAATGATAAATTGCCAATTATCACAAGTCATTATCCCCAAAATCATCCCCTAATTATTCATAAGACGAATTAACACCTATACTTCTTATATTCTACATAGACTTCCTGTTTCCTTTTTTAATTCAAGAAAATGTTAAATTATTATTTTAATTGATACTATTCTGATTAAACAGGATAAATTGACAAGTGAATTGGCAGGTTATGAATAAATGCAATCTGAATTGGCCTACAGTTGAATTAAAATATAATTCTATTATCATGATTTCACTTGTCATGAATCAAATAGGCTATTTCAAATTAATTTATGATAAAAATCATAGAATTCTTTTGAAATAGCCCTATAAATTATACCCGTATAATTATTACAATGAACTACACTTATTCTTTGAGGAACAGGAAGAACAACCACCACAACAGGACTTCCCTGCTTTAATGTCCTTCGTCTTCTTATATATTACAAACCCGGTATATCCAATGATGAAAGCTCCAAGCACGATACCTATCATAATAAACCTCCATTCTATAATGTCGAAATGCAAACATAAAACTACCGTTAAAATAAACTTCCAATTTGATAAACAAGCGTGGCAATTAACATTGCAACACCCAATTGGAATAAAACTGTAAATAATGTCCATTTGACTGAACGCATTTCCCGCTGAATAACACCGATGGTCGCGGCACAGGGCGTGTAGAGTAAGCTGAATACCATCAGTGAATATGCATTCAATGCTCCAAAGCCATACTGTGCCAGAATATCTGAAAGGCTTGCCATACCTTGTGGAGAAGTTATATTGCCAATCTGAAACAGTACACTGAAGCTGGAAACAACCACTTCTTTTGCTGCAATTCCTGATATCAAGGCAACTACTACCTGCCACATGCCAAGTCCAGCAGGAGCAAGTGCCGGTGCAATTACTTTGCCAAGCATTGCGCCAAAGCTTAAGGACATATCCTCAACCATTCCGCTTGGACCAAAGTTCAGAATAAACCAGATAGTTACGGAAGCAGCAAAAATTGTAGTACCTGCTTTTGTCAGATATTCTTTTACTTTCTCCCATACATAGATGAAAATGGTACGCTGATTCGGTGTTTTGTATTCCGGTAATTCGATTAGTAAAGCATTACTTAGATTTTTATCAGATTTATTATTCATGATGAATGCTATTATTATTGCTACTACAATCCCAATCAGGTACATCGAATAAGCAACCATCATTGCCATATTACCAAAGAACATCTGAGAGAAGAGAACATAAATCGGAAGTCTAGCACTACAGGACATAAAGGGTGTAACTAAAATAGTTTTTCTTCGATCCTGCATGTTTTCTAGTGACCTTGACGCCATGATTGCAGGTACGGTACATCCAAATCCCAATAGCATTGGAATAAATGCTCTTCCGGACAATCCAAGCTTACCCATGATACCATCCATAACAAATGCCACTCGAGCCATATAACCGCTGTCTTCCAGATAAGCCAGAGCCAAAAACAAAATGAAGATATTTGGAAGAAAGGTTAATATGCCGCCAACTCCTGCGATAATTCCATCTACGATTAAAGAGGTAATAAAATCGCCTGCATGAATATAATTTAGCAGGAAGAGCATTGCATTAGAAAAAGCACCCAGAAAAATCTCAAAACCACTTTTTATAAAATCACCAATCTGAAAAGTAAGGAAAAAAACAAAAGCCATAATAAGAAGAAAAATCGGGAGTCCAAGATAACGGTGGGTCAGAATTCTATCTATTTTATCCGTGGAAGCTGCCTTACTGTTTTTATTCACCAAAACTTCTTCGATAATTTCTTCAATAAAGTCATATTTTTGGTTAATAATATCCTCTTCATAACTATGCTTAATAATATCTTTTAAATCAACAGGATATTTCGCTTGAATCGCTTCATCCATCTCCATTAACTTAATGGCATACCACCTTAAATTATCTATACCACAATATTTTTCATTGAGTAATTCGCTGATTTCATCTATTTTATCTTCAATTTCATCGCTATAAACAACCGTATAGTCCTTATGATGTTCATGTTTATGTCCATTACAGTTTAATGTCTGCTTTTTATGATGATGCTCAAGGTTTTGATCTAGATATTTATTTTTATGATGAGCAACGGTATGCATCAGAATATCCAGTCCAGTTCTTTTTCTTGCGGAAACTGGGATTACTGGGATACCAAGCATCTCCGGGAGCCTATGAAGATCTATTTCCATACCCCTTTCTTCAATGATATCCATCATATTCAAAGCTAAAATTACAGGCTTTCCCAGTTCAATTAACTGAAGAGTCAGATACAAGTTTCTCTCAAGACTTGATGCATCAACGATATTGATAATAACATCTACGTTGGAATCCAGAATGTATTCCCTGGTAAGTCTCTCCTCCATAGTATAGGAGGTAAGACTATATATACCCGGTAGATCAACCAGTTTAAAGCGGGAATCATGATATTTAAAGGCTCCTTCTTTCTTCTCAACCGTTACACCCGGCCAATTAGCAACCTTCAAATTAGCTCCTGTATATGCATTAAACAATGTGGTTTTGCCGCAGTTTGGATTGCCTACAAAGCCAACTTGAATTTCCTCCTTCATCATGATACCTCCTTCATCTGTATTGCTTCTGCTATCTTACTCCCTAATGCCAGTCTGCTTCCGCGAACCATTAATATAACTGCTCCTTCACTGTTACTGTTTAATATCTTTATATTAGTTCCTTTTGTAAGTCCCAAAGCCTCCAACCTTCGCATAATTGATCGGTCTAGGTTCATCGAACTTACTATATATATACTTCCGATTTTTGCATTTCTTAATGTCATATCGTTCTTCCTCTCCTGCTTCTGTTTCAAGCATCTTCCGTAGGATCAATTTCCAAATGATAATAATTATCATTTGCTATTACAATTATAACATGTGGATAAAATTTGTCAACTACACAATTCTTAAATATTACGCAACACAATATTTAATTATTACGATATAACACTATTATTAATTACTACGACATTTCTTTAATTATTACTAAACTTATTTCCTGATTAATTACTGACACAAAAAGTCCAAGAATAACTGCTTTGCAGTCATCCTTGGACTTTCCTACTTTTATTCATATAAGTAAATTGGTCATTTAAATTATGGTAGTTTAGCTTTCTATTTGCTGATTTTCATTCTTTAACTTTCTATCACGCTTGGAATAAACACATCCGCAATAATCCTGCCTATATAAATCATATTCCTTTGAAAGTTCAATCGAGCGCTTATATCCATTTTTCTTCTTAAAATCAGAGGGGAGATAGGAAATCCCATACTCTTTCGCCAGTATCTCACCGATTTCACCTAGTTTTTCAGCATTTTTGTAGGGACTGATGGAAAGCGTAGTTGTAAAATAATCAAATCCTTTGGCTGATGCTAGTTTTGCAGCTTCTCTAAGTCGCAGCTCATAACACACAAAACATCGTTTTCCACCTTCTATTTCTTCTTCTAACCCTTTTACTGACAGGTAATAATCATCTGGATGGTATTCTCCTTGGATAAATTGAACTTCCGATTGTAGCGGCATAGCTTTAATCAAATTCTGCTGTTCCTCTATTCTCCTAATATATTCAAGCTCCGGATAGATATTCGGATTATAGTAAAATACAGTGATTTGAAAGTAATTAGACAGATATTCTAAAACATAGCTGCTGCAAGGTGCGCAACAGCTATGAATAAATAGTTTGGGCCGATGTTTTTTTAATACAAGCTCATTTATTAAATTATCTAATTCTTTTTGATAATTCATTCCTTACTCCCAATCAATTCTAATTTTCTTAACTCGTTTTCAAATTTATCCCGATCAATTGGTTTTCCTGCATATGCAGTACACCCCAGTTCAAATGCCTTGGTTACATTCTTTCCTTCACTTAAGGCTGTTGTCATAATAATCTTTGCTTTTTTGTCTTCAGGAATATTATAATCCTTTTCAATTTCCCTGATTAGTTTTAATGCCTGAAATCCATCAACAGCAGGCATCATTACATCCATGCAGATAAGGTCATAACCTTCTCCTGAATCCAATGCCATTTTAAATGCTTCTACGGCTTCATTTCCATCAACTGTTACATCACATTCACCGTATTTTGATAAGAATCTCATCATAAATTTTCTGCTGGCAAAATCATCTTCAGCAATTAATACCCTCATGTAATTAATTTCCTTTCTGTAGGATAATTGTATAGGAATATGATAAAACAAATATTTAATAATAAATAGAGGGTAATTCGTATCATGTCATTCTATAAGTTTTATCAATAAGTTAATCTATATGTGCCAAACTATGTGCTAATCTTATATCATAAATGCAACAATTAATTTGCCCATCTATATATTAATTAATATCTAATCCATATATTAATTAATATATCAATTTTTATACATAATAATGTTAGTTCATGACAAGCGAATTCGCTTGCTGTTTCATCTTATTTATTAATCAATCTAGCTGTTAATCTTTTGTCAATCCAGCTGCCAACCCAGTTTCATCTGAATATCACTTTATATAATTTTTTAAAAAGGTTATTAACTTTATCATTTCTTCATCCGTTCCAATTGATATTCTTAAATAATTATCAATACGTGGTAAATTAAAGTAACGAACATAGATATTATTGCTTCGTAACGCCTCAAATATCTCTTTTGCAGGTATTTTATTATGTGAGGCAAAAATAAAATTCGCACCGGACTTGGGGAAGGCAAAACCAAGAGACCTTAACTCCTTCTCTGTTACATCTCTTGTAGCAATAATTTTATTAATTCCTTCCTCAAAATATTCGGTATTCTTTACCGCTTCAACACCCGAAATGATTGCTGTATGGTTCATTGTATAGGAATTAAAGGAGTATTTCACATCATTTAATGCTTTGATTAAAGCAGGATTACCCATAGCATATCCAATTCTCATACCCGCCATAGATCTGGATTTTGAAAAGGTCTGAACTACTAATAAATTATCGTACCTTGAAATCAACTCGATTGCCGATTTCTCAGCAAAATCAATATATGCTTCGTCAATTATGACGATTACATCCTGATTATGCTGTAAAACATCTTCAATAACCGATAATTCTTCATAGATTGATGTAGGGGCATTGGGATTTGCAATAACTACGCCGCCATTTTCGATATAATAATCCTCTTTCACGATATTAAAATTGTTATCGAGCGGTTGTTTCTGATACGGTATTCTAAACAAATCGCACCATACCGGATAAAAGGAATACGTTATGTCAGGAAAAAGTATTGGCTTCTTTGCATTAAAAAAAGTCATAAAAGCTATTGCAAGCACATCATCCGAGCCAACACCTACAAATACCTGATCGTTGTCCAAATGATAAAAATGAGCCAATTCTTCCACTAATAGTTTAATGGATGGATCAGGATATCTTCTTAGTACATCGGTATCCAAACCCTGGAGAACCTCTTTTACCCCCGGTGCTGGTGGGTAAGGGTTTTCATTGGTATTTAATTTAACCATACCCGCCTTATTTGGCTGTTCACCCGGAACATAGGGTACGACTTTACGTATGTTATTCTCCCATGGCTTCATATTTTATATTGCATCACGCCTGTTATGGCCGATACTTCTCCTTTTTATGATGTTTTATTAAGTAATTGTTGTGATTATTTCGTATTTATAATTACTTTTTATAATCCGTATTCTTTGGCTAATTTCTCAAACTTAGGAAGTGATCTCTCAATCATATTATAATCCACACAGTATGCAATCCGGCAATATCCCGGGCAACCAAAGGCAGAACCTGGCACAATCAGAAGATTATGTTCCTTTGCTTTGTTTGCAAATGCTTTGTCATCCTCCTCCAATGCTTTGATAAAGAGGTAGAAAGCACCCTGAGGCTTCACACATTGATAGCCGTAGGTCACTAAGTTATTATATAATAATTCCCTATTACGATTGTAAATTTCAACTTCTACTTTTGCATCAACACATTTTGCAACAGCTCTCTGAATAAGGGAAGGGGCATTAACATAACCAAGAATACGATTTGCAACATTTGCTGCCTGAATCACTTCTTCAAAATCATCAACCTCATTTGGTATTACCAGATAACCAATTCTTTCACCAGGAAGGGAAAGTGACTTACTGAAGGAGTAGCCAACAATTGTATTATCATAATATTTGGTAAGGTAGGGAACCTCTACTCCATCATAAGCTAATTCACGGTAGGGTTCGTCCGATATCAGGTAAATGGAACTGCCAAATTCCTTTTGTTTTTTGTTTAATATATCTGCGAGATCTTGAATGGTTTTTTCTGAATATACTACACCTGTTGGATTATTTGGCGTATTTACAATCACCGCTTTCGTCTTTTGAGTAATTTTCTTTTCAAATTCCACTAAGTTCGGTTGAAAATCTATCGTATTCGGTGATACTACAACCAACTGTCCATCAAAGTTACTGACATAGTTCCTGTATTCGCCGAAAAATGGTGCAAAAACAACTACTTCATCACCTGGATTAAGGAAAGTTTTTAAGATTACATTTAATCCTCCTGCAGCACCAACGGTCATAACTATATTATCCGAATGAAATGATGTGCTGAAATTACGATTTATGGATGCAGCTATTTGTTCTCTTACATCTTCATAGCCCGAGTTATTCATATATCCATGTACCAGGGTTGGACTTTCCTCGTTAATTACCTGAAGAAGTGCTTCTTTAATCTGAATAGGTGGTTCCACACTTGGATTTCCTAAGCTGAAATCATATACATTCTCTGCACCGTAAATACCTGCCAGTCGCTTTCCTTCTTCAAACATAGCTCTGATTACAGAGCTGTTTTTAGCTAATCCACTCATTTTATCTGAAATCATTTTAACCCTCTTTTCTCTACAAAGTGCCAATTTTGGTGTAAAGTATATCATATAATTGTATTCATATCAATAACTTTGTGATTAAAGCGCGAAGATAAAATCTTAAACTGAATTCGAACAGCATTATCCTAGGAACGGTTGCTGGCAGAAATTCCGTTCATTGAATGTTGTTTGGAAAAGCTAAGTGCAGATTACTAGCACTTCTAAGACGCCTCGCTCACTTAAAACAATCAGAACGTGCAAAAACTCCTCAGGTAAAGAAGGAAAAACCTACGCAGTAGCTTTTTCCTTCTTTACCTTCGTCAAACAGTTTGCACTCGTGCGAATTATCGCACGTCTGATTTGATCGTTCACTCGGCATCTAAGAATTGCACGTAACCTGCATATGCTTTCCAAACAGCATCCAATTCCCGTCCTTTCTGTCAGCAACCTGTCTTTGGATTATTTCTACATAATTAATGATGCTAGATGTTTTCTGAGGATGTATCTATAAACGGTTTAATGATGACGTGTTTTTATATATCATTTATTCTCTTTGTTCCATAGTATTGTATTAAAATTAGTACTAATGCTGTACATGCCAAAATTCCATCCATAATTCCTGCCGGAAGCATAAAAATCATTATTGCCATTGTCACAATACAATTTATGATTGATAATACCATCCCCTACATCCTATTTTTTAGTAATCCGACTGCTCCTATTAATCTCATACATCCAAAGAAGCCTCCCATTACTATCATCAAATATAAGTTATCTTGAAAGTAAGGTACTATAAATGAAAAATATTGTCCGATATTCAGCTTATCATTTCCTACTAATAATATTGGAATCAACGTGAGGCATCCACCTAATTCCATAATTCCACCATGTATTATAATAAGCATCGAGGCTATTTTATAATTTTTCATCTTATTCCTTCTCTTTAAGTCAAGTACCGATTTATCAGTACTTTTTATATTTGCTACTACATATATCTCTGTAGTATATGGATTGAAATGCTCGTATCGTTTCAATATTATTACTTTTTATCACTTATAGAATTATACCCTAGATGATTATATTAATCTACCATATTTTGTAATAGTTTCTGTAATTTTAAAAGCATTTTAAAACATTAGATATTAAAGTATTTTTATTTCCTACTTAATGATCTTAACGTATCTCTATGCATAATTCTATAAAAGCTATAAAAGCTATAAAAGAATAGGATGCAAGTTTCTAATTGAAATTTTGAAACTTACACCCTATTCTTCTTAATATCTATGTGTATAATTCACTTAAATCTAAGTAGTTATAATTTAATTAAATCGGATATCCAAATAAGCTTTTACAATATCCACACACTTTTGGAAGCCCAGGTGGCTGCTGTTCAAACACAAATCATAATTCTTGGCGTCTTCCCAGTTTCTTCCGGTATAATATTTGTAATAGTCTGATCTATGCTTATCTATGGATGCAATCTGCTTCTCTATTTCTTTTTCCGATTTGTTGGTCATTGTTACTAAGGTATTAATGCACTCCTCAAGGGGCGCATGGACAAATACCCTAACTACATTTTCATAATCCTTTAATACAAAATCAGCACAACGACCGATTATGATACAGGATTCTGTATCCGCCAACTCTTTAATGATTTTTGCCTGATAATTAAAGAGATTGTCATTGGAAACAAACTCATCGCTGTCCGGAGGAATAATCTCTCCCTTATAGACATTACTTGCTATATTAAACAGCAGACTTTTCTTCAGCTTTTCATCCGCTTTTGCAAATAATTGCTCATTAATACCGCTGTCATCCGATGCTAATCGAAGAAGATCTCTGTCATAATAGGGTATTCCCAATTGTTCTGATAACATTTTACCAATTGTCCGACCACCGCTGCCATATCCTCTTGAAATTGTAATGACATATTTACTCATATTAACCTCCATTTTGCCGTCAGGCAGCTCAAAAGTCGAATGTGAATTATGCTTGCATAATTCACATTATTCTCCTAAATATGCTTTTTTAACGGACTCATCGTTCATTAATTTTTTGGCATCGCCATCAAGAACAATTTTTCCTGTTTCCAGAACATAAGCTCGGTCTGCAATTGCCAATGCTTTCTTTGCATTCTGTTCTACTAACAGTACGGTTGTACCACTTTTACTGATACTCTTTATGATATTAAATATTTCTTCTACTAATATAGGCGAGAGACCCATGGAAGGTTCATCCATCAATATGATCTTAGGATGAGACATTAATGCACGTCCCATAGCCAGCATCTGCTGTTCACCACCGCTCAAGGTTCCTGCAAGCTGTCCTTTACGTTCTTGCAGTCTTGGGAATCTCTTATAAATATTCTCGAGTGAAGCGGCAATTTCAGTTTGATCCTTACGAGTATAGGCTCCCATTAATAGATTATCATATACTGTCAGCTGAGAAAACACTCGTCTTCCTTCCGGTACATGCGCAATTCCAAGGGATACAATCTTATGCGCCGGTATCTTCTGAAGATCTGTTCCTTCATACATAACCGCTCCGTTTTTTGCTGTAATTAATCCGGTAATTGTCTGCAGTATTGTTGTTTTTCCGGCACCGTTCGCACCAATTAATGCGATGACTTCTCCTTCATTTACCTCAAAAGAAACATCTTTAATTGCTTGAATCACTCCATAATAAACCTGTAAATTCTTAATTTCCAGCATGGCCATATCATTAATTCTCCTTGCTATTGGAGGTTTGACCCCCTTACTTTTCTAAGGTTCCCCCTTTACTTTGTGGAGGTCTTCCTCAGTATTAAGGAATTTCTTCCTTATTTTTTATAACTGTATCTTTTATATTACCTATGACAAGTAATTACTCTTCGACAAATTTATTCACCAAGATACGCTTTAATTACCTCCGGATTATTAAGTACATCACTCGGCAATCCATTCGCTAGCTGCTGACCAAAATTTAATACAAAAATCTTCTCGCAGATGCCTGCAACCAGCTTCATATCATGTTCGATCAACAGAATTGTTACATTATATTTATTCCTGATTAAAGTAATCGTTTCCATCAGTTCATCGGTTTCTGCCGGATTCATACCTGCTGCAGGTTCGTCAAGCAGTAACAGCTTCGGATTTGTTGCAAGTGCCCTTGCAATCTCCAGCTTTCTCTGTTTACCATATGGAAGATTCGCAGAAAGAAAATTTGCTTCTTTATCAAGACCAAAGACTTTGAGAATATCAAATGCACTTTCATTCATCTGTCTTTCTGTCTTAAAAAATGTCGGTAATCGAAGTATTCCTGAAGTAGTCGAATATTTATAGTTATTATGAAGACCAATCTTTACATTATCTAGTACTGACATGTTCCGAAACAGACGGATATTTTGGAAGGTTCTTGCAACGCCAGCCTTATTAATCTCAATCGTACTAAGTCCTGTAATATTCACATCGTCAAGTAAAACACGTCCGGTATCCGGCTTATATACCCCAGTCAAAAGGTTGAAGGCTGTTGTCTTACCTGCTCCGTTTGGTCCGATTAGTCCATACAATTCGCCTTTTTCTATTGTAATGTTAAAGGAATCAACCGCTCGCAATCCGCCAAAGGAGATGCCCAAATTATTTACTGATAACATTGCCATAACTTTAAGCCTCCTTCTTCGTCTTATTTGATAACAAACTAAAAATCCCCTTAATTGGATGATTTTTACGCCAAGTAACACAAGTTGGATTCCAATTGAAGATCATCATTACAATCAATACAATCGCATAAATCAACATACGGTAATCCTGCATAAAACGCAGATACTCCGGTAAAAGCGTCAATACAGCTGCTGCAATAATTGAGCCTCTGATATTACCCATTCCGCCAAGTACAACAAATACCAGAATCATAATAGACTGATTATAGCCAAAGTTCTTAGGAGTTGCAGTTAAGCTTGATATATTATGGGAATATAATACGCCTGCTACACCTGCCATTGCTGCCGAAATAGAAAATGCCAGTAATTTAAACTTTGTGATATCAATACCAACCGATTCAGCCGCTATACGGTTATCTCTAATTGCCATAATAGCCCGTCCGGAACGGGAATGAATTAAATTCGAAATTAGCAGATATGTTATAATAAGTAAAAGCACAGCAATTGTAAAACTTGTGTTCTGAGGTGTTCCTGAAATTCCTTGAGCACCTTTTAAAATAACCTGACCATCATCCAGAAGATTTAATGAAACTGTATCTTTCATAGAGAAGTGAAAACCCTTACTATCAAGCCCAATATATAAAACGTTTATTACGTTCTTTATAATTTCGCCAAAAGCAAGTGTAACAATTGCTAAATAATCACCACGCAGACGTAATACTGCAACTCCTATCAGTGCACCAAGTAATGCTGCTGATAAAGCACCAATGATAATAGCTAATGTAAAACGAAGGAATACATTCGGTAATATAGTTGCCGTACATTTCGAAAAGAATGCTCCTGTAAATGCTCCGATACACATAAAGCCTGCATGACCAAGACTTAATTCTCCCAGAATACCAACCGTCAGATTCAGTGATACCGCAAGTATGGAATAGTAGCAAATCGGAACCAATAAGCCTTGTAAGAGATTTGACATAACTCCGGTAGATATTAAAATTTGGCAAATTACATAAACTACTATTATTAATGCAATTGTTATAATATTATTGATTGTACTTTTATTAAATTTATTCATCGAATTTAATCCTGTTTTATTCATATCCACCACCTACACTTTCTCTTTAAGTTTCTTACCAAGAATTCCGGTTGGCTTCACAATAAGTACAATAATAAGGATAATAAATACAATTGCATCTGCAAGCTGTGATGAAATATAAGCACGGCCGAGGATCTCGATTACTCCTAACAAAATACCACCAATCATGGCTCCCGGTATGGAACCAATACCGCCAAATACTGCTGCTACGAATGCTTTAATACCCGGCATAGAACCCGACGTAGAGGTAAGACTCGGATAAGCGGAAAACATAAGTGCACTCGCTACTGCTGCAAGTGCAGAACCAATGGCAAATGTAATTGCAATTGTTTTATTTACGTTAACACCCATAAGTACTGCTGCATCCTTATCCTCGGATACTGCCAGCATACCACGGCCAGTTTTCGATTTCTTTATAAAAATAGTTAATGCTATCATAATCATTATACAGGCAGGTATTGTAATTAGTGTCTCACTTGATATGGTAAGTCTTCCTCCTGCCAACTTCAAAGCCGGTAAAGTAACAACTGATGTAAAAGATTTCGTATCCGCACCAAAAATTAAGAGTGCAATATTCTGCAGCAGATAACTTACGCCGATAGCAGTAATTAATACCGCTAACGAGGATGCTTTTCTAAGTGGTTTATATGCAATGCGCTCAATTGTCATACCCAATATCGTGCAGAATATTATTGAAGCTAATACAGCAATCAGAGGATTAATTCCCATCGTACTCATCATAGTAAAGATAACATATCCACCTATCATGATAACATCACCATGCGCGAAGTTCAGCATCTTCGCAATACCATAAACCATTGTATATCCAAGTGCGATGATAGAATATACACTTCCAAGGCTGATTCCTTTAATTAAATATGAAATAAAGCTCATAACTACCCCCGTCAACATGCTTTTGCATGCAAGTTAATATGTATATCATGTCCTATTTTAATCTAATCTAGCATAAAACAAGGATAACATACAATAAAATATAAATTGAATAACAAAACGATTATATCATAGTACAAGTATTGTTACAACTTTAAAAAAGTACCAAGTAACTATGTTTTTAATATCATTAAAACCGAACCTAGGTTAATAATTATAACTATATTACACGAAACTAGCAGAGGGACACTTAGCAAGCACCCCTCTGCATAATTTAATATCTTATAAATTATTGTCTAGAAACTTATGATAAACCACAAAAAATTATTGTGCTAATACGTAAGCTCCATCCTTGATAGTGAAAATTACAGGAGTTTTATTAACTTCACCAGTAGTTGCCCAAGTCATACCTGTTCCTGTTAAACCATCAAAAGTAATTTGAGTGATAGCACCCTTCAGAGCGTCACCAATTTCTGATACACTCTTATCTGATGTAATGGCAGATTTTTCAATAGCTGCTTTGATAATATAGATAGCATCATAAGCATCTGCAGCGAACTGATTCGGAGCATCTGTATAAGCTGCTTTATAGCTGGTTACAAACTTCTGTGTATTTTCATCCGCAGAATCTGCCGAGAAAGGTGTAAGGAAAGTAAGTCCTTCCGCTAAAGTAGTATCAAAGTTTTCTACGGTAAGGATACCATCAAGACCATCACAACCAAAGAAAGTTGGATTATAATCAAGATCGGATGCCTGTTGTAAAATTAAAGAAGCCTCATTGTAGTACATAGGAAGGAATACCAATTCTGCTCCGCTGTCTTTCGCTTTCTGTAGTTGTACAGAGAAATCAGATTTGCTGTCAGCAGTAAATGCTTCTGCAGCTACTATTTCTAAGTTCTGGTTCTTTGCCTCTGAAGCAAAAGCCTCATAGATACCGGTAGAATAAATATCGGAGCTGTTATAAATAACAGCTACTTTTTTTGCAAGTGCTGTTTCACCAATATATTTTGCAGAAGCAATACCCTGGTTAGGGTCTGTAAAACATACCTGGAATAAGTTACCTAACTTTAAAACATCAGTTGAAGAAGCGGATGGAGTTAATTGAAACATTTTATCTGTATTCGTCTTCTCGATAACAGATGCACATGCACCGGAGGTTACTGTACCCATGAGAATCTGCATTCCCTGATCCTTTAAGGTGTTATATGCATTAACAGCCTTCTCGCCGTCAGCTTCATCATCTTCGAATAAAAACTCAATCTGTGTACCATTAATTCCGCCTGCTGCATTAATTTCATTAACAGCGAGTTCTGCACCGTTTTTAACGTTTTGTCCATAAACAGCTGCATCTCCGGTTAAAGGTCCGATACCTCCGATAACAAATTTACCATCTGCGGTATCCTGTGTATTCTCTGTGCCCTGTGTAACCTGTGCGTCTTGTGATTCCTTCGTGTCTTGTGCTTCCTTCGTACCGCAAGCAGAAAAACTTGCAACTACTAAGCTTAATGCCAGTATGATGCTTAATACTTTTTTCATAATTACTCCTCCTGTTTATTATAATAACTAAGCCATACAAGATAAATTGACAAGTCAATTTACCTGTCATGAATAAAGCGTTCAATATGAGATAGCAGCAACTATAGAGCTGCCATTATTGTGAATGCCCTTATTCTGCATATATAATAACCTCGAAAAAATAATTTGTCAATATAATCTTTTAACACGTTAAAGCAACATATAATCTGGTAACACGTTAAAGCAATTCACCGCCACACTTATCGCAAAATTCGAGACCTTCCAAAGTAATTCCACCGCAATCAGGACAGATTATTTTAGTTGGATGAATTTCCCGTTCAAGTACTTCATAGGTTTCTTCCGTTTCTTGATCCTCCGATTTATATTTTATATCTTCCTTATCAATGCCGGTATCTATCTTATCAATATCGATATTTTCCTTTTCCTCCGGATTATCCTCTGTATTTATAATAGTTGATTTTCCAATATAATTATTTAAATTCTTGCTTTGTTCTTTCCTATTAAATAAACGATTTATTACCCACATCGGTTCGCCCCCGCAATACTTATTACTATATACCATTAATTATTTACAGCCAGTATTTTATGATTACCTGTTCCTCTCATCTCAATCAGAGGAACACCTTTTCCTTCGATGTAATCTCTGGTTATAACTACACGTCCGATATTTTCATCTTTCGGAATTTCATACATAATATCCAGCATCAGATCTTCCAGAATTGCTCGAAGTGCTCTGGCTCCAGTCTTTTTCTCAATAGCCTTTTCAGCGATTGCTTCCAGTGCTTCCAATTCAAATTGGAGATCAACTTCATCAAGTGCAAGAAGCTTCTGGTATTGCTTTAATATGGCATTCTTGGGCTCTTTCAATACCTGAACCAGCATATCCTTTGTTAGCCCTTCAAGCGTATACATAATTGGCAATCTACCTAGAAATTCCGGAATCATTCCATATTCCCTCAGATCATCCAGATTAACCTTCTGTAGAATATTTTGATCATCGTCATATTTATCCTTTAAATCTGCCTTAAATCCTATGGAAGATTGCTTACTAAGTCTTGCTTTGATTGTCTTTTCTAAATCCGGAAATGCTCCACCACAGATAAACAGAATATTTTGTGTATTTACTGTTGTTAGGGGTACCATGGCATTCTTAGAGGTTGCACCTACCGGTACTTCCACATCGCTTCCTTCCAGAAGTTTGAGTAGTCCCTGCTGTACGGATTCACCACTGACATCCCTGCTGTTGGTATTGCGTTTTTTCGCTATCTTATCAATTTCATCAATAAATACAATACCACGTTCTGCTTTTTTTACATCATTTCCGGCAGCTTGTAAAAGCTTTGAAATTACACTCTCTACATCATCTCCGATATAACCTGCCTCTGTAAGTGATGTAGCATCTGTAATTGCCAAAGGTACATTCAAAAGCTTTGCTAGAGTTTTAACCAGATAAGTCTTACCACTTCCGGTTGGTCCTATCATTAGCATATTGGACTTTTCAATCTCAATCTCAGAGTCCATTGTTGTTCCGATACGTTTGTAATGATTATACACTGCAACGGATATAACTTTCTTTGCATGCTCCTGGCCAATAATAAAATCATCCAAACTTGCCTTTATTAAATGAGGAGCCGGAATTTTCTTACGATCAAAAGCCTCTTTGGCCTCCTCATTCTCCTCTGGTTTACTTTTCTTCAGCTTTTGTGCTTTCGGGATATCACTTTGCAGGTTGGACAGGTTCATCATATTCGGCGTGATGCCCATCATTTGCATGTACGGATTATCACCCTTATTAATTGTATCAAAGGTCTTCTGCATACAGTCCGAGCAAATACTTATCTGATTGGGGATATGTATCATCTTACCAACCTTGCTCTCCGGCCTTCTGCATAAATAACAAACCTCCTCATATTCCTCATGGTCTTTATGGTCGGTAGTGTTATGGCTATCTATATTTTTATCATTGTTATAATCATCTAGGTTACTCATCTAATCCTCCTTAATAAACTAAATTTGAAAGTTGCATAGAGAGGAGGATTTATCCTCCTTAATAGACTGAATTTGAAAAATGTGTAGGCCGGAGGATTTATCCTCCCTTAATTCTGGTTGACTTTTCGTGATATGCGAAGGACATAACCAGAGGTTAAATGCCCCGGTATTTAAAGCAATATTAGCATATGCATATCAAGATTATATCTTAATAAGCTGTTTCATTCAATAGGCGATTCTTTAAGCTTTCATTAATATTTTATTTAATATTATAGGAACAGATGAATGAAATTTGTTATAGCACTCAGATCATTGTAGTATAACGAAGGAATGCCTGACTACAAATAAACTATTCTCATAGCTTCCTTGATAATCCGGCATTCCATTTCCAATTTAATATACAGTTGCTATCGTAATATCGATATTATTTATTGGCATTTGCTAATTCAGGATTTTGTCCCAGAGTAACTGTTACTTTTGCTTCTTTATAATCTCCGTCCGTATTACGCATGTAAGTAATCTCTACTTCTGTACCTACTTTAAAGCTATTTACTTTATCCTTTAACTGTGTGATAGAGGTAATATCAAGATCATTGACTTTCGTTATGATGTCTTCTGCTTTTAATCCGGCTTTTTCTGCTGCTCCGCCTTTTGTTACATCATCAATATATACACCAATCGGTATATTATAGAAAGTAGAAGCATCTTCCGTAACATCGTAACCGGCTATTCCTAAGTAACCCTGTTCTTTTTCACTCAAAACCTCACGGTTCATAAGTTCTGTTATAATCGGTGTTGCACTGGAAATCGGTATTGCATAACCCATGCCCTCAACTTCTTCATCAGCATATTTTACTGTGTTAATGCCAATTACTTCACCATCAACATTTAGTAAAGCTCCTCCACTGTTACCTGGATTAATTGCTGCATCTGTCTGCAAAAGTACCATTTCTTTTGAATCATATCCGTCTGAAACATCTACTTCTCTGTCCTTTGCGCTGATATAGCCAACGGTTACTGACTGCCCATAGCCTAAAGCATTACCGATTGCAATTGCCATCTCTCCAACCTTTATATTATCTGAGTTGCCAAGCTTTGCAACCGTAATTGCATTTAAAGTATCCTCTTCTAATGTAGTAACATCTACTGTAACTACTGCAAGATCTGCAACGGAATCGGTTCCTTTAATCTCTGCCTCAGCCTCGGTACCATCTGTAAAGGTTACTGCAATTTTAGTTGCTCCTTCAACTACATGATTGTTGGTAGCTATTAATAATTCCTTAGCATTTTTCGCTACGATAATACCGGATCCGCTGCTTTCCACATCCTGGCTGTATTGTTGACCAAAAAAGTCCGCGCCGTTTTGGGTAGAGGTACAATTAATAGATACAATTGACGGTATTACTGATTCGGTCACCGAATTGATAGCAGATCTGTCTTTCATCTGTACTGTTCCTGATTCGGTATAACCAATTTCATAATTCGATGCCATACCCACATCCCCTATGGTAGATAGAACATCCCCGGAAGAATTTGGGTATATCATATTAATGCCCTTTTCTAAACCAATAAAACTTAACCCAGCAATAACCCCAAAACAAATTGCCTTTGCTATAAATTTAAATACATTTTTACGAGGTTTTTTCTCCTGTGGTTGCTGTACGTTATTACTTGCATTATTATTCGGAATATGATTACCGTACTGCCAAGTATTGTTGCCTTGATTATAGTAAGTATAAGAATTACTGGGCATTTGCTCCGCCCAAAAGCTGTATTCCGGTAATTTATTATACTGATTTGGATTATTTACACCATTGTTATCCCTATTGTCATTTTGGTTTTGATCGTTATTATTAAACTCATCCATAAGTATTCCCCTTTCAACTTAATCATTTATCTGAATTCGTTACTAAATGAAAGTGTATCAAACTTTTGTGTTTAGATTGTGAAAATTATTATAACATAAAATGAAAATATAACAATTTTAAAAAAACTTAAGAAAAATTTTGTTGTTGAAATTCATACAATCATGTATTATATTAGAGAAGTTAATCATAAATAAATGTATTTATTCAGACACAGCTTTCACAGTAACCTTGCGCTAAAAACAGTAACAATGCATATTTTAGTGCCAGATGACTTGAAATTCTACCAAAGCATATTTTCATATTCTTTAGGCATATTTTTTTAATGCTTTTTGCGTGGGATAACTGAATACTTATAAATCATCAAAAAGTAGGGATCGATATGATAAAAGACAATCAAAAAATGTTTAATAGAATACACGTTCTAATGGACGCTTGTATTATAGTTATTTCCTACCTACTAACCTATTACCTGAGATTTTACAGTATTTTTTCAAAGAACCTGTCTTTTCTTCAGGTAGAGCCGGGAACATTTTTACCCTTTGCGAATTATGCAAAGCGGTTAATCTTTTTAGTTCCCTTATACTTATTTGTTTATCATTTTACCGGTTTATACACACCCAAACGCGGAAAACGAAGATGGACAGAAATATTTAATATCATTATTGCAAATACTTTTGGTATCGCCTTCTTCTTCTCCTATTTATATATTATGAAGGAGTTCGACATTTCCCGTAAGTATATAGGACTTTTCTTTGTATTAAATATTTCAATGAGTGTTGCATCCAGAATGGTTCTCTTCCACGCACTCAGAGTAGCACGCCGAAAGGGATACAATTTAAAGCATGTTATACTAGTAGGTTATGGACATGCAGCAGAAGCTTATATTGACCGTATATTTGCTAACCCTCAATGGGGATACTATATCCATGGTATTTTAGACGATACCATTGAAATCGGTACGATGTATAAAAAAGTTCCAGTTATCGGAACGATTACTCATTTACAAGCCTTTCTTTCAAAGATGACTTTAGATGAAATTGCGATTACCTTAAGTGTGAAAGAATATGAAAAGCTCGAAAAAATTGTTGATATCTGTGAAAAATCCGGTGTCCATACGAAATTTGTACCAGATTATTATAATTTCATTCCGACGACTCCTTATACGGAGGATTTATATGGCCTGCCTGTAATTAATATTCGTAACGTACCGTTAAGTAATACCTACAATCGTATAACGAAACGTATTATTGATATTATCGGTTCCCTCTTCGCATTGCTTATATTTGGCATACCTATGATATTAGTAGCAATAATTATTAAAATAACCTCTCCAGGACCAATTATCTTCTCACAGATTCGAATTGGTAAACATAACAAACAATTTAAGATGTACAAGTTCCGTTCCATGGAAATACAGACTGAAAAAGAGGAAAAGAAAGCTTGGACAACCTATCATGATCCCCGCGTAACCGGTATCGGTAAATTCATTCGCAAAACAAGTATTGATGAGATGCCTCAGTTTATTAATGTTTTAAAGGGTGATATGAGTTTGGTGGGACCAAGACCGGAACGACCATTTTTTGTTGATAAATTTAAGGAAGAAATTCCGCGTTACATGATTAAGCACCAGGTTTCTCCGGGACTTACCGGTTGGGCTCAGATAAATGGGTACCGCGGTGATACCTCCATACGTAAACGTATTGACCATGACTTATATTATATTGAAAATTGGACCTTAGGGCTTGATTTTAAAATACTATTTTTAACTTTTTTTAAAGGCTTTATTAATAAGAATGCTTATTAACATAAGATTTGTAACAGAAAGAAGGCACATGTAATAATGGCTAAATCAAAGAAAAAAAAGAGTAAGAGCAGGTTAATCTTTATTGTATTATCTGAACTCTTCGTCATCCTGCTTCTCATCGTCGGATTTTATATTTACAAAAAAATGGATAAACTTCAGTACGATAACAGTCAGGATGAAAATATACAGCAGAATGAGGAAGTTGAAATCGGCGGATATCGTAATATTGCTTTATTCGGTGTTGATTCAAGAAAAAATGCACTTGAGAAAAGTACCCACAGTGATACAATCGTTATCGCCAGCATCAATAATGAAACAAAGGATGTTAAGTTAGCTTCTATTTACCGTGATACTTACGTTAAAATACCGGATGATAATGAGTTTGATAAAATGAATGCAGCTTACTTTAGGGGAGGTTATTCCTTAGCACTCAGCACCCTTAATAAGAACTTTGACTTAGATGTAAAGGAATATGTTACTGTCAATTTCCAAGCTGTCGTAAATGCTATAGATTTACTTGGCGGTATCACCATTGACGTACAGGAAAATGAAGTAAAATATGTGAATGGGTATACAAGAGAACTAAACCGAATTAACGGAACTGATGTCGCAGGTATTAAATCAGCCGGAACTCAAGTATTAAACGGAACTCAGGCGACAGCCTATGCCAGAATACGTTATACCGCCGGAGGCGATTATAAACGTACCGAGCGCCAGAGAATCGTAATCGAAAAGGTTTTCAAAAAATTAAAGGATGCAGATTTAAAGACGGTTAATGCTTTCATTAATGATGTATTTCCTGATATATATACCAACCTAACCAAAGCGGAGCTTCTAAGTCTGGCGAAAGATATTTTATCCTATAATATAGTTGACCAGACAGGATTTCCTTTCGAACCGGATGCCCATACTTACCATAAAGTATCCTACGTATTTCCCGTTGATCTAGCTGCGAATGTAATAAAACTGCACGAATTTTTGTTTGATGAAGCCGAATATGTACCAAGTTCAACAGTACAGGATTATTCGGATGAAATCGAGAGTATAAGGAAGTAGTTAGTAATTTCCCACGTATTTTTATTAAATTTGCACACGGAAATACTAAGGCTCAATAACAAGTTGAATTTATCACAAAAGGAGCGCCAATCATTGGTGCTCCTTTTGTGATAAATGATGTGTGAAACGGTAAGCCAATTCATCTATCTCTTTATTTTTCACTGTATTCGTCCAGTAATTCGTCAATAGGCTTTTTATCTAATTCCATAAAGAATGCGATTCTTCCGGGCTTATCCTTCGTCGGCTTTTTATGGTTTTTATAAAATACAGTCTTTAAATTACTTTGCTTATACTTCAACTGCTTACTAATTCTTTGGAATGCATTCTCACCTTTACTATTATTCACTAAGACCAGGTTTACACCTTTATTATCATTCAACTCCGGCGCTGCCTTTTGTATGCCCCAACAGTCTCCTATGGTTATGTCGCCTACCCTGTTATAATAGGTATATTTACAGTTACTGCAGGAAGGCCTTGACATAAAACCGTTAATGAACGTCCGATAATAAACATTGTCCTCTGTATGTTCTATTCGCGTTTTACCGTTCTCCAGAGTTACTACAAAATTATTATCACTTGGCTTCCAACCTCTTTTTTTATTTCTGAATTCCATATTAACTATTTTTGATTTGTATTCTTCACTTAAGGAATTTACATACTGTTCAAAAACCTTTGGAGACGGTGCTGAATGACAGAGCAGCTCACAAATCAGTAAGTTATCATAATCTTTGCGTAAATAAGAACGCAGGCCAGCACATTCACATGGCAATCCTGTGTAGAGTACAAAACGTCCATTATTTAAAAGCTTTTTCACCTTAGGAAATATCCCGCGAAAATCACTTTTTACATACTTTGAACCGCTGAATTTCTTTGCAGTCTCCAAATCTTCAGCAATATCCGCTACCGCATTCATCTCATTATTAAAACGTACTCCGACGATAGCGCCCTTCATTTCATCAATTACATATTTTGATAGTGCGGGGAATATCCCACCGGAACTGCTGTCTTTGCGGACCTCAAGCTCTGTATTATATGCACTGTAAGCCTTAGGGTATTGTCCTTCATATTTAATGATATTGGGATGCTTTCTGATGCAGACCTTATTACACAATCCGCAATTTGTACATTTCTCTTTGTCGGTTTTCGGATATAAAAACCCTTCCTTATCTTCCTTCATACGGATTGCCTTTGTTGGGCAGATATCCTTACAGGCATTGCATCCGTAACAATTTTCTTTTGTAATGCTGGTTGGGCAATTCAATTTTCTATATCGATCTGACACTCCTAAGCTTTTTACAAGGAACCGGATTGAAGATTTCTTCAAATCCTCAATCCGATTACGCAGCAGCTTCGGATCATCAATCTTAAACATCGAAAAATCTGTAAAATCAGCAACATCATAAAGTATGTGGGACTGTAAACCAAGCCCTGTCAGCAAATCCACTGTTCTACTACCTGTATCCGAGTGAAGCATGGACACAAAAGGCTTCTCATATAGAATTGAAAATACCGTTCCATGGAAAGAATTTGTTATTACATATTCGGCTGATTCAATTAGTCCAATAAATTCACCTGCATCCGCTGTATAAAAGGGCTCCAATTCATTCGAGAATCCCGGAACCTGTCTTCTTTGTATAATCGGTAATCCAAGGGAAATGGATATCGTGTTGGCAAGAGATATAACTTGATCATTTTTTTCAATCATATAAACCAGTATATAAGGTTCTTTCCTGGTGCTTTTCACTTTAATTTCTTCATAATCGTCTTTCACTAAGAGCATCGTTGGATCAAGTACTACCTTAACCGGTTTCTCGGTTAACTCCTGTACCGGCTCTTTTATGCTGCTTTCCCTCACGGAGATCCCCGTATAGGTACTTAGTGCATTACGCATTTCCTCTTTGTATTTCGGATGAATATAATCACTGCCGATACTTGCTGCATAAGCAATTTTTTTCTTACCCTGCTTAGCAAAATCTAAATAATAAGCGGGATTATAACCACCGATGTGATTTGGATTCCAAACCTGGTCACTTCCCACGATATAAGCATCCAAATCAAGACCTGCATTACGCAACTCCTCATAAGTCTTAAAATCACCAATCAGATTGAAGTTTTTCGTTAAGAAGCTTTGAAATTTATTATACCGGATTAAGCTCTGACGGTTAAACACAGATAAACCAAGCTTTTTTATCTGACGTTTCATTCCCTGCTTCATCATCATTGGATCATATAGGCTATCGATAACATCCGGATGGTAATGGATGACACCAGCATCAATCCCATAATCCTTTAGGACCTTCTGAAGAGCCCAGGTTTGTAATGTTGCGCCATAATTATTGGCACTATGAAATGTTATGACTCCTGCCTTCATGCTGCGTCACCTCCATTAAAATTTTTGTCATAGGAAATATCGTTTCCTCGTTATAGATAATATTGTCTGCCTTACAATGAAGTAAATCAAATTCTTTGGTAGCAACCACTTTTGTATAGAGAGGGAAACGTTTGATAAAATATTTCACCTGCTTACGATATGCCCCGCGTCCCCTATATTTATTGAAGTTAAAATATTTAAAGTTATAAATTGTTGTTTTACCAAGTAAACAGCACATATTGCCGATCATACGGTCAAGTTCGGAATGGTGAATTACGTAATCAAAGGAAATATCTCCAAAATACTTACGTATTTCCCTTTTCATGACTTTATCAATACGTTTATTGGCAATTCCTATATTTACTCCAAGCTTTAACCGTAGCTTACAAAGGATATAATCCATCCTTGTATAATTCACTTCATAAGTTAGCGGGATATAATTTACTTCCTTCTTAAGCAAAGATAGCATCTCAGAGGCATTCTTTACATCATCGGACTTCATACCTACATAGACATCATATTTCTCCCGGTCAATCGAATTAATTGTATGAATCAGTCGTTTTGTATAGTCATCCCGTTTCATTCCCTTAATAAATATAAATACCTTTTTCTTGTTATTCTTCTTTATTTTCTGAACTTCAAAATTATTTGTCTCTTTTGCCTGTCCGAACAGTAAAGTTTCACACACCTGTCTTGGCGTATTAATTGAATCATAAGAGCAGAACTTTTGATAAAACTCAGGATATTCCACAGGAAGAGTACTGAGATCCTCATTATGCCTAGCGTTATCTTGCACAATATTCCATTCTTGTAATTTTGCCTTTTGTTCCTTATTCAATTCAGCAATTAGCTCGTCCACGGTATCGGCCTTGGGCAACTCTAACGCATTCAAATCTAAATAGAGACCTCTGCCGGTCAGATATTCCTCACGGTCATAGGTAAATAATATAATCTTTCTCTTAGTTACTCCGTAATCAAACATGATACTGGAATAGTCCGTAACAAGTACATCACTGGCATTTAAGAAGTCATAGGTTTCATATTTTTGCGGGAATTCCTTAATATGCTTATAGCCGCTGTAATCTAACTGATCCTTTACAAATGGATGAAGTTTCACATAAAATACCTGCGACGCGGTAAGCTTCTTATCAATTGCAGCAAAATAAGAGGTAATCTGCTCCAGCTGCTTTGCTGTATCTTTTTGGTGAAGTAGTCCTCTCCACGTAGGCATATAGACAATAACCTGCTTATCCTCAAGCTTACTTTCCTGCCTAATTTGATGATAACGGTTTATATGCAGGAAAATTGAATTTCTTGGATAACCGGATAATAAAACCGTACCAGGATAGATATCCTTTAACATGTAATCTCCAAGAAAAATATCCTTAGAGAATTCGTTCTGGTACAACAAATAGTCTGCTATTAAAAAGTTTCTCTGAATATTGCCAAGTGCATATTCCCTCATCGGTACGATTCTTCCCATTGCTTTTAATGGGGTACCGTGCCAGGTATTTAAATATACCTGTTCCTTCTTCTTGATAAAATAAGGCGGAAAGCTTGTATCCGTTACTAAATATTTTGCTGTTGCCAAGGCTCTCATATATTCTTTTGAACGAAGCTCTATCATCGTTACATTCGTAATGCCATAGTTTTCTAACAGCGTACTGTATTGTGACATATAGTTTTTTTCCATTGCAAGTAAAACACGATAATCTTTATAGGCTTCATTCATTAATTCCTTAATAAGTGCAAAGATATTACCTGCTAGATCCTCACCATGCTTGGATTCAAATAGGATATCCTTTGAAGCAACCGGCAGCTTTTCATACATTCTGGTATAATAAACAGAACCGCTTTGCTTTAATATTGCTAAAAGCGGGAATTTCTTCTTGATTAAGCCCATTCTGTCGGTACTACGCATGAACTTACGATATCTCTTTCTCCACTTCTTTTTCACATTTCTCTGGCGTGAGAATATTTTAACAACAAACTTAGGCGTAATCTCACGTATTCTTGTCATACGCAGCATTTTATTCTTATTGGTATAAAGCTTTAATTTCTCTTTTAAAGCACCTGAAGAATATTTCAGATAATGATTGCTGCGCCAAGCCGGCAGCTCCTTATCTAAAAACTCCTGGGTTTTTCTGATGATTTCAAGCTTGATACCTAATTTTCCTTTGTTACTTTCTTTAAATAAGGATCCATAACGATATAGAAAATGTCTGGTACATATATATTCAAGCTCTGCGTAATACAGCTCCATGTATCCATTTTTCTTCATAAAATCAAATACTAACTGAAATGCCTTTACAATATCCAGCGTCTGCTCAGAGAAGCTATTGAGGAAACCACCCTGCGTTGTTCTGCGGTAATTATATAAGGGTTCCTCTACCACACCAATGCTGTTTGCCTTACAACATGCCTCAAATACTAATACAAGATCCTCAAATCTCATCTTTTCCGGGAATTCAAGTCCTTCCAATACGCTTCTCTTAAAAAGCTTATCCCAGGGGAAGGGAGAAATATGTGCTAATTCATAGCGGTTCTCAATCAGTTTAAAATTACGGTTGATTAAAAAAGTCCCCGTTACCTCTTTGCTCTGTTGGCCAATGTGTTCTCTTTCATAGACATTATATCTACCACAAATAACGATATCATTATCATCCGCCACCGCCTTTTGATAGAGTTTTTCACACATATCACTTTCAATAAAATCATCACTGTCTACAAATAATATAAAGTCTCCGGCCGCTTTTTTAAGGCCGTAGTTTCTTGCATGGCTAACTCCGTGATTTTCTGTCGAAAAAACCTTCATTATGTCAGGATATCTTCTCTGATATTCTTCTAAAATGCTTAAACTGTTATCCTTACTTCCATCATTTACCGCAATGATTTCGATATCCTGTAACGTTTGGGTTACCACACTGTCTAAGCAAGCCGACAAATATCGCTCTACATTATATACAGGCATAATTATGCTTATTTTATAGTTCGATTTTTCCACTTAACATTCCCTCCAAATATACTTCCAAGTAAATTGCTGCTTACCTACCCTTTTATGCTTCCTACTTAAAGATATGCAAATATAAGCGCTCTGCTGATTTCCCATCCAGGTATCTATAATTATTTTTGACAAAGGCTTTTATTTCTTCCTGATCAAATTCATCATTTTTCAATAATTCCAGAATTTCTTGTGTATCCTTCACAACCGGTCCCGGTACATATTCCTCATATGGTCTATAAAATCCTCTCCCCTGATCCCAAAAATGCTCCAGATCGTAAGCATAAAAAATAATGGGTCTTTCCATAAGACAATACTCAAATATCACGGAGGAATAATCCGTGATTAAATAATCCGATACCAAAAGCAGTGCATTAATATCCTCATAGGAGGACATGGATATTGTATTTTCATCACCGCCAGTTTTTATCAAACCGTCTTTATCCAAAGCCTGTGCAACAAAAGGATGTAGTCGCAATAAGTAAACATAATCATTTGGCATACCCTCGGACAGTTTCGCCGTGTCAAGAACGAGCTTCGGATGATCCTTTTCCTGATCTCTGAACGTAGGTGCGTAAAGTACCAGCTTCTTGCCCTTAAGTTTTGGATACCGTTTGTAAAATTTATTTTTACTTTCTTCTATCTTCTCCCGGTTAAAAAATAAATCCGTTCGAGGAAGTCCATAAATAAAAACCTTATTTTCTTCAACACCAAAGGCTTTCGCATATTCCTTTTTAGTCTCTTCTGAATTCACAATCAGATGAGTTATACTGCTATTGGCCCGTTTCTCCAGTTTTTTAAGTTTCCCGGTATTGACATCCTGTCCAAATCTTTTAATTGTACCGGTACCATGCCAGAGCTGTATTACCTTTACCTTCTTAGAGAATTTAATATAAGCCATGGGCAAAAAAATATTATCCAGCATAACAAATTCCGAGGTGGCAAGATGATATGGCTTTTCAATAAAAAACGATACCTTTGCTTTCCATTCATGAGGAGCCTTTACCATTTTACGATCCGATTTTTTGATATACTGAAAGGTATAGCCTTCCTCCCGCTTTTTCAAATAATCCACCATCACACCTACATTACCGCAGGGACTGGCATCATGAGTCATTACCGCGAATACTTTTTTGGGTTTTATCTTGCAGAACAGTCTAAAAAAGTAATAGAAGCCTGCAAAAATAAGATAACCAATCGTTTTCAATTTATATTCCTCCATGGGAGAGTATTAACTCTACTACCTTTTTGGATGCTACGCCGCAATCAGCATCATTATATTTTTCTGCAAATGCATTATATTTATCTTGATATTTATCAAAGTCATATTCTAAAATATCGGAAACCAATTGCTCGTTAGTTATTGCAATTGGGCCTGGCGCTTCTGCTATAAAGTCAAAGTAAAAGCCCCTCAGCGTATCCTTATATTGTTCTAAATCATAGGTATAAAATATCATTGGTCTTCGCAGCAAACTATAATCAAACATAACAGAGGAATAATCTGTTACTAATAAATCTGAAACCAAATAAAGCTCTGCTATATCATAGGATGCATTATACTGATACAAGAACCCAAAGTATTCGCTGACATCAAGCTGTTCTCCTACCAAATAATGTGCTTTCACCACTATAATATATTCTGAGGATAACTTTTCTTTTAAGTAAGAAAAGTCTACACCGGAGCTAAATCGATATTTTAGATGTCCATAATGTTCATTATCTCTCCAGGTCGGTGCATATAGAATAATCTTTTTATCAAGTGGAAGTCCAAGTTTTTGCTTAATTGTATTGATTGCTTCGGTATTATTTTTATGAAATAAGATATCATTTCGAGGATATCCAATCTCAAGGATTTCTTTGTTAAAGCCAAATGCTCTTCGAAAAATCTTAGTTGAATAAGAATTTTGAGACAATAAATAATCCCAAGTTTTTGTATTCTGTGCAAATTTTCTCTTATAATCCTCTAAGCCCTTTTCTCCCTCCATGGTAACCTGAAGCATATCAAGTGCAAGCTTTTTTAAAGGTGTTCCATGCCAAGTTTGGATATATACCGTCTTTTTTCTCTTTCTTAGGTATGTAGGCATTCTGGTATCACTAACCCAAAATCCCGCTTTTGCAAACAAATAAAAATAGAGAAGGCTTATTCTCTTTACCTTCTTAACGTTTCCGGGTAACTTTGTTGTAACATCTTCTAAAATATAATAACATTGATATACTTGGTCAAGTCCTCTGGCAACCATTTCTTCATAAATAAATCTGGGATTGCCGGAATAATTTCTCCCTAAATTGCTTTCAAATAGTATTACCTTTTTATCAACGTTATGAAATAATATAAGTAGATGATAAATCATGAGAATTGGTATTTTTACGGCTTTTTTTAGTATTTGCTTCATATATCACATTACCCATGTCTTTCTCATAGGATACATCCAATCTTAAAATACATCCAATCATAAAATACATCCAATCTTAGGATTCATTCCATAATAGAATTCATTCAAACACACCTAATTCTTTATTTTAATTTCAACTAATTTTTATTCAGTCTTGTCTAATTCTTAATTTACTTTACTTCGTAATTATTTTAACTTATCCTTTAAATCAGTTTTAATTTTAGTTGTTGAGATTCCTTCTGTTCTTGGAAGATATACAACCTCACAGTGATCCTTTAGGAAATCAAATTTCCCTTCCCAATCATCACCCATTACAAAAACATCAATTTGATTATTTACTACATCATCAATTTTCTGCTCCCAAGTATATTCCGGAATGACTTCATCCACATATTTTATTGCTTCTAATATTATCTTTCTGTCTTCATACGAATAATATGCTTTTTTATTCTTAATCGCATTAAACTCATCCGAGGAGAGAACAACTACAAGATAATCTCCTAAGGCACTTGCTCTTCTTAATAAATTGATATGTCCTACATGAAGCAAATCAAATGTTCCGTAAGTAATAACTTTTTTCATATAATCCTCCTAAATATTTTTAAATTTTAGTAAATTTTAATCGGAGGATTTTCCTCC
>JAQUYQ010000004.1:0-4009 GCA_028691795.1 Herbinix sp. | reverse complement strand
TCTCTTATATATTACCTTATCTTTTCTTCATATAATTCACAGACTTCATCAACCTCGCCCTTCGCGATCAAGGTTCCCTTTTCAAGAAGAATTGCTTTATTACAGATATTTTTCACCTGTTCAATATTATGGGATACAAATAGTACAGTTACTCCCTTTTTAAACATTGATTTAATCTTCTTTTCACTCTTTTTACGAAATTTCGCATCGCCAACTGCAAAAACTTCATCCAGAATAAGTATTTCGGGATCAACCACTGTAGCAATTGAAAAACCTAATCTGGATTTCATACCGGAGGAATAATTTTTTACTGGTACATTTATAAAATCTCCAAGCTCCGAAAACTCAACGATTTCATTATATTTGTCTTTAATAAATTCTCTGGAATAACCAAGCATTGCACCATATAAGAAGATATTTTCCGCTCCTGTGTATTGTAAGTCGAAACCGGCTCCTAACTCTAGTAGTGGAACTACTCGACCTTTTGTTGAAAAGCTTCCTTCCGTTGCCTTCAATACACCTGCAATAACCTTTAGCAAGGTACTTTTACCGGCACCATTTAGGCCTAGAATACCTACACGATCTCCCTGTTCAACCGTGAAACTCACATCTTTTAAAGCCCAGAACTCTTTATATTTTATATTTCTTTTTATTTTTTTTATCACAAATTCTTTCAAATTGTCCACTTTTTCGCTGCCCATTAAAAAACGTACGCCTACATGGTCAACCTTAATTACAACCTTACCCATTTATCCTCCATTCCACTCCTTGCAATATTACTCTTTAGGGGTGTGAAACATATAATAATTCTATTGTAAAGAACTCCAAAATGAAATTAATGGAATTTCATTTTGAACTTCTTTTTCAACTTCTCGGATTTGATCCAGGAAAAGCCTAGATATTCAAGATAAATTTATCCTGATTCTTATAGAACATCCAAATACCTGCAATCAATGTAACTACACTAAATAAACTGGAGTATATAAGTGCGTTCATATCTAATGGTATACCATGCAACACTGCATTTCTAAAATTTAAGATAACCGCATACAATGGGTTATATGTCAGAATCCACCCATGACCACCCTCTGTTACCAATGATGGATAATAGAATATCGCTGAGCAATACATGACAAGCATCAGAATTACTCCCCACAAATATTCCATATCTCGAAAGAAAACTGCCAAGGTAGCTAAAATCAGACCGGTTCCAAGAACCATAACCAGTAAGATAAAAAGCGGAATAATCGCTTCAAACATATAAATCGTTGGCTCTATCTTTAAATAAACCGCAACTACTACCAATACGATTAATGAAATTAAAAATGTGATAAATTGTGATAAAATTGATGATAGTGGGTAAATATATTTTGGAACATATACCTTCTTAATCATTTGTCCATGTGTCCTGATTGATTTCATTGCAGCTTTCGATGAATTAGCAAAGAAGGTATATAGAAGTCTGCCTGTCAAGATATAAACAGGAAAGGTCCTATCATTGTTATCTTTCAGTTTTGAAAACACCAAATAAAGAACGATCATGGTCAAAAAAGGCTCTAATAATGTCCACAAAATACCAAGATACGATCTTCTGTATTTTAACTTAATGTCCTTAATTACTAGTTCTGATAATAAAAATCTATATTTCTTAAAATTTTTAATACTCTGTTTCATTCAAATCCCCTTTTAGTCCAAAAACCGCATTCGCAACTTTACGGGAAGCATTACCATCTTCCCAGGAACAATATTTATCATAAAAAGCTACATATTTTTGCTGATATTCCTTCTGAAGCTTGTCGATATCGTTAACTGCAGTAATAATCTCTTCTGTCGTAAATAATAACGGTCCCGGTAATTCCTCTTCAATATCAATATAGAAGCCACGCAGTATGTCACGATACTTCTCAAGATCATAGGTAAAGAACAGCATCGGTCTTTTTAAATTAGCATAATCAAAAAATACAGAAGAATAATCGGTAATCAGAATATCTGAAATCAAGTATAATTCTGAGATATCATCATACTTACTGAAATTAAATGCAAAATCTTCTAAGCCGGTAACATCTAGGGAAGCAGCAATAAAATAGTGGGTACGTAATAATATTACATACTCTTTGCCTAGTTTTTCTTTTAGTAATTGAAGATCTAACTTAAGAGAAAATTTATATCTTCCTTTGGTATAATATTCGTCATCCCTCCAGGTTGGAGCATAAAGAATCGTTTTTTTGTCCTTAGGAATTCCAAGCTTTTCTCTTATATTTTGCGTAATCTGATCTCTGTTTTCATCATGCAGAATATCATTTCTTGGATAGCCGGTTTCAAGCATTTCCTTATCGTACATAAAGCATCTACGGAAAATATCACTGGAGTACTTATTGGGTGCAATAAGATAATCCCATGCCCTAGACTGCTTGTACACTTGATGTTTATATCTGGGCGTAGCTGAACTTATATCCTCCATATCAAAAACCAAACGTTTTAATGGAGTTCCATGCCAGGTCTGCAAAAATACATTACCTTTTCTTTTTCTAGCCCATTCCGGCTGTCTTCCGTTGAATACATAGTATTTGCTGCGTGCGAGATAGTATGCATAACGAAAACTAAAGCGCTTTACCTTCGTGTGTTTATAAGGAATCTTTGTTTTCTTCTTATCAATTACCCAGATGAATTTGAACTGTCCCGGATAATTCTTAGAAACATATTCATATACATATTTCGGGCTGTCGGAGTAATTCTTTCCGAAAAAGCTTTCACAGAATACCCAATTCTGTTTCATTGGTCTTTTTAAGAAAAAATGAATATATAAAAATTTTGAGAATGCTCTCTTATTCTTTGTAATTCGTTTAAACTTCTTCCACGCCAAATGACGGTTTACAATAGTTTTTGCTTTATTAATATCACCAATGTAAAATGCCTTGAGCAGTTTACGCTTATATCTTTTTTTGCTTTTCAATAATTCCAAATTCATATTTGAAATCAGCTGATGCATTATTCCAAATTTCACTTCACGATCTGCAGCCTTTTTACTTCTTCTCAGATTAGGTGCAAAGTACCTTACACAATATTGAATGATCTTTTTGTCAAGACGTATTCTCAAATTATTGTCTGCATCAAGCAAGCTGATTGCGTATCGGTAAGTATCTACATATTCCTTAAAGCTCTTACTTCCACGCATTTGACTAAGGGCCGGCATATTGACAGAATCATTATGATTTCTTTTCATATATACTGCTAAAGGCTGATATTCATATTTGTCAGCATGAGTTAATATCTGCAATAAAAATGGATAATCCGAAAGGAATTTAATATCCTCGTTAAAACGAATACGATTTTCTTCTATAATAGAACGTCTTATCAACTGATTTAAAACGGATATATTTCTGACACCTTTTCTACTGGTTACCAGATGATTTAACGCGGTTTTCTTTTTCGATTCAGGATCTTTAGGCGTATCTTTACCATCTGCCTCTTCACCTTCCTCTGAATCATCACTTAACAACTGATCTTCATTCAGCGAACTACTGCTCTCTGATTCACCGCCATTTTCCATATTCAGTTCAGCTGAGTCTAAGGAGCTATTTTCTTCATCCTCATCTTCATCCTCGTTCTCATTTTCTTCATTACTGAAGTTTTCCATAAAAATACTTCTCTTAAACCAAGTCCATATTTTCTTACCATAAGCCAAGTCACCTTGATTTACTTCTGCTGCTGTAACTAACAATTCCAAGGTTTTATTACCAATATAGTCATCACTATCTAAGAAGTAAATATATTCTCCTGTAGCTGCAGATAAACCAAGATTTCTTGCTGCTGCAACACCGGTTTTATCTTTTAATTCTAATAATTTAATCGTTTGCAATGTTTTGTAAGGTTCGATTAAAGTATCTACATCCTCTTCTACGTGGTCGCAGACAAGAATAACTTCCATATCTTTATAGCTTTGCTCCACGAGACTTTGTAAACAATCCTCTAGAAATGATATCCCCTTGTGATACGGTATAATAACACT
>JAQUYQ010000084.1 GCA_028691795.1 Herbinix sp. | reverse complement strand
ATTAATATATTTATTTTATGTACAGTTAACGGATTAATATTATGTTCCATTAATTCTGTCTGTTGTAATAAATCGTCCTTACAGCTTATCGTTATAAGAAAGTTCTCGATAATATGGTGTCGTTCTAAAAGATATTCCCCAATTTCCTTTCCGTTTTCACTTAATATTATAATTCCGTATTTTTTATAATTGAGCAATCCCAGCTCCCCAAGCTTTTGCACCATTCTCGAAGCAGATGCCGCTTTTACATTTAGCAGTTCTGCAAGCAGATTAATCCGGATATAACCTTCCTCTAAACTGTTCCTGTAAATCATTTCTAGATAATCTTCCATAGCAGAGGTTAGTTTATTTTTATTCTGTTCCAGAAGCTGATAACCACGGACCGTATGAAAATCAGTATTAGTCATAATTCTCACTGCCTGAATTATTTAATTAATTTTAATATATGCAGTAACACATGAATTTATTTTACATATGTTAGAGTATGGTAAAAAAATTACCCCCTGCTAAAAATAGAGTAATGTTTTATATAGTAATATTGGAGGTTTATCTATGAATGAGAAAATGATACCACTTAATTATTTACCACTGGGAAAAAAAGCAAGAGTTAAGGAACTTACTTCAGATGGCGCTATTCGGAGAAGAATGCTGGATTTAGGTTTAATTACTGATACAGAAATCGAAGCATTGCAAAGAAGTCCTTCTGGAGATCCTATTGCTTACGATATCAGAGGAGCTGTAATTGCATTACGTTCAGAAGAGGCTTCAAAGATTCTGGTTGAAGCCATTTATTAGATTATTCCGATAAATTCATGAGTGGGTATCTAAAACTCACTCATGGTTTATATAATCATATATTGTAATATATTTGGGTATCTAAGTAATCGAATTTAATACATATAAACAGTGGAAAAGGAGAGATTCAAATATGGGCTTAACAAGCCAGTCAACAGGAGCAGGTGTACTAGAAAGTGAACTTAAAATTGAGCGCTCCGGTGTGGATGATAAAGTAATAGCACTTGCTGGAAATCCAAATGTAGGAAAAAGTACAGTATTTAACAGTCTGACAGGATTAAATCAACACACCGGTAACTGGCCCGGTAAAACAGTTACAAATGCACAGGGAAAATATAGACATAAAGATAAAAATTTTATTATGGTAGATATACCAGGTACTTATTCACTTATGGCAAATTCTGTAGAAGAAGAAGTTGCCCGTGATTTCATTTGTTTTGGAAATCCTGATGCTTCTGTAATTGTAACTGATGCAACCTGTCTGGAAAGAAACTTAAATCTGGTTCTTCAGACACTCGAAATAACATCCAATGTTATAGTTTGCGTAAACCTATTAGATGAAGCAAAAAGAAAAAAAATTAGTATAGATTTAAAAGAACTTTCCAATCAACTTGGTGTTCCTGTTATTGGAACCAGCGCAAGAAGCGGGAAAGGTCTGGATGCATTAATGGATGCAGTATATGATGTTACAGGCAAAAAAGCTCTGAACTCTCCGCTGCAAATCATTTATGATGATGCCATTGAAGATGCAGTCAGCACCCTTGAACCAGCCATAGAGGGGGTACTGGATAACAAGCTTAATAGTCGGTGGGTTGCAATAAAACTGATAGATGGGGAAGATACATTATTAAAGGCTCTTCAAAAGTATCTGGATTACGATATACTATCAGATGACAATATAATGCAGAATGTAAGCAAAGCATGGGAAAAACTGAGTGAAGCCGGTATTGACCATAATATGTTAAGAGATAGGGTTGTATCCCATATCGTTAGTAGGGCAGAAAAAATAGGCAGTAAGACTATTTCTTATGCTAGTGAAAAATATAATCGTACCGACCGTAACATTGATCGTATTCTGACATCCAGAATTTTTGGGATTCCGATTATGATTGGGCTTCTTGGTATGGTATTCTGGCTGACTATTACAGGGGCTAATTATCCTTCTGAAATGATTGCGAAGTTCCTTTTCTGGCTGGAAGATCGGTTTACGGACTTTTTTGTATGGGCCGGAACCCCGTCATGGGTACACGGACTTTTGGTTATGGGTATCTATCGTACGTTGGCTTGGGTTGTTTCAGTTATGCTGCCTCCTATGGCGATATTCTTTCCCCTTTTTACACTTTTGGAAGATCTGGGGTATTTACCGAGAGTTGCATTTAATCTTGATAATTTCTTCAAAAAAGCATGTGCACATGGGAAGCAGGCTCTTACCATGTGTATGGGGTTTGGTTGTAATGCAGCGGGAATTATAGGCTGTAGAATTATAGATTCACCTAGAGAAAGGCTTATAGCGATTATTACAAATAATTTTGTTCCATGTAACGGTCGTTTCCCTACTTTGATTGCTATTATAACAATGTTTTTTGCAGGAGTAGTTGCTGGTCCTTTACAATCGGTTGTTTCCACACTGTTATTAACCGGGGTAATTGTATTTGGTGTATTTATGACCTTGTTAATCTCAAAAATATTATCCAAAACTATTTTAAAAGGACTTCCTTCCTCCTTCACTCTAGAGCTTCCCCCGTATCGAAAACCACAGATAGGCAGGGTAATTGTAAGGTCTGTTTTTGACAGAACATTATTTGTTCTTGCCCGTGCTGTTTCAGTAGCTGCTCCCGCCGGATTAATCATATGGATTATGGCAAATATTCATATAGGTGATTTAAGTCTTCTTTCACATTGTGCAGGTTTCCTAAATCCTTTTGCAAAGCTGTTAGGTTTAGACGGTTATATCTTAATGGCATTTATACTTGGATTTCCGGCGAATGAAATCGTTATACCTATTATTATAATGAGTTATATGGCAACAGGTAATATATTGGAATTGGATAGCCTGGATCAATTGAGAGAGCTGTTGGTATCTCATGGGTGGACCTGGCTCACAGCTGTCTGTACGATGCTTTTTTCTTTAATGCATTGGCCCTGCGGGACTACATGCTGGACTATTAAAAAGGAATCGGGAAGCTGGAAGTGGACTGCGGTTTCATTTCTTGTTCCAACAATAACCGGTATAGTAATATGCTTCATTTTTTCAAGTACAGTTAGATTGATTAGTTTGATTTGAAACAGTTTGTTAGCTTTCAAGAAAAGGCTAGGAAAATCGAGGGTTGTGAGGATTTTAAAGTGAAGATGTAGATTGTTTTATAAGAAAAAAGAGATAGAATTCCTTACTTTTCTGGATAGGGGGGTAAGGAATTTTTATGTTTTGCCAAAATGTATATACTTTTTGGCAAATTGTTATACTAATGTATACACAGAAGATTCTGACAAAAATAATAATTGCTTAAAACAATGACTAATAACCAGTATTAATATATAGCAAGTGTCGCTGTATAATTATAAGCTGCGGTGATAATACAATTGGTAATACTTAAGAGGATACAATAAAATATTCAGCTATGATGTTGGATAGTAAATAGATATAATAGTGCAGTTTCGCAGTTGATCAATAATAATTAGATCAAAGAGGATGATTAATGGGAGATTTAAAAGAATTAACGATTACAGAAGTATCAACGATGTTAAAAAATAATAAAATTTCAGTAAAAGAATTGGCACAGGAGTACATCAAGCGTATTAAAATCTTCGATCAGGGTGAAAATGGCTTAAATAGTGTTTTAGAACTTAATCCGGATGCAATGGAATTAGCGAATAATCTCGATAAGCAGTATACCGAAAGAAAAAGTTTATTATTTGGTGTTCCTATATTGTTAAAGGATAATATTGATACCGCTGATAATATGCACACCAGTGCTGGGTCTCTGGCTTTAGCAGATTCTAAGGCTGTGGCAGATGCTGAAATTGTCAAAAGGCTAAAGACGAAAGGGGCACTTATTTTAGGAAAAACTAACATGACGGAATTTGCAAATTATATGACGAAGGGAATGCCTCCCGGATATAGTTCGAGAGGGGGGAAGGTAATTTCTCCTTATAATCGCGAAAAGAGGCCATCTGGTTCCAGTACAGGTTCTGCTGTGGCTACTGCCGCCGATTTTTGCACAGCGTCCTTTGGAACTGATACCTCCGGCTCCATCATTTCCCCTGCCATAAAGAATGGAATTGTTGGATTCCGACCAGGTATAGGAGCTATGAGTCAGAAAGGAATTGTTCCGATAAGCTTTACCTGTGATACAGCAGGACCCATGACCCGCACAGTATCCGATGCCTCAATTATTTATACGGAGCTAACTGGAATGCCTATAAAAACTGAAAATGCGTTAGCGGAACAAAAACCGATTACAATCGGAATTAATGAATATGAACTGAAAGGCTTGAGTGGACAGGATGCAAAGAAATCTGAAACAATTATAAATGATTTAAAAAAAGAAGGCTTGATTATTAAGAGAATTAATATAGAGCCAATGCCTTCAGAAAATATAAAGCAGATTGAACGATATGAGTTTAAATTTGCATTAAATCGTTATCTTGGTGAATTATCAAAAGATTACCCGATCCGTTCGTTGAGAGATATCATTGAATTTAACAATCAGAATAGTGAAAAGGCATTAAAATATGGTCAGTCACTTTTAATTGATGCAGAAGAGAATACAAGAGGAGACTTAAGTGAGTATGAATATATTGAACTTCTAAAGGATAGAGAAGTTCATAAAATAACAGTAATGGAAACTATAAGAGGAATTGATGTTAGCATCTTCTTCAATGTGAATTTGATATTACAATATACCGGAATGTCCGTTATAACAATTCCTCATGGTTTAAACAATGATGGAATGCCATATGGCGTAAGTATGACTTCGTTATCGGATGTTAATTTATTAAAGTATGCCATACGGATAGAGCAAATAATTGGTTATCGAGTACCACCAAAAATGTAGCTTTGAAAATGAAATCTGGATTCCATTGCACAAATATCTGAAGCCCAATAAGGATATGAATTAATGTTCAGACATAGAAAGTAAAGATTGTTTTATGATAGAATAAAAAACGACTTTATTAGAAAACCGACAAATCAGTTTTCTAAATAAAGTCGTTTTTTAATTCAATGTGAATTGGTTTACCAATTCATCTTGTATGGGTTACTTTTTATTTAACAAATACCATGTGATCAATCTGAGCTGTCTGCGTCTTGGACCATAGCCATTGATTCGTAGATTTTAGATCAAAATAGAAGATGGCGCCGCGACTTGGATCGCTGCCAAACATGGCAATCCATGCAGCTCTCTTGGATTCTGCGGAAGGACTATTATTAATCATGCCATTTTTCACTGGTGTGAACTGGTAATACTCACCGAATTTCTGATAAATTACTCCAGAAATGGTGGAAGCCCAATCCCCGCTTTGAACACGGTTTATTACAACTGCACCGACTGCAATTTTAGCCTGCAGGGACTCGCCGCCAGCTTCCGCTTCAATGAGTCTTGCCAGTAAGCCAACTTCACCGCTGGAATAGGAAATGACACTATCAGCGATTCTATAAGGTTTTACACCGGGTATGATTAATTTTTCTCCGGGTACGATTGAATTTCCTGTTTTAATATTTGCTTTTTTTAAATTTGATACGGGTATCCTGTACTTAGTCGCTACCTGGTACATAGAATCACCGCTTTTTACTTTATATACATGTGCAGGAACAAAGATTTTATCTCCAGATGAAAGGCTATCTTCCTCAAAATTGTTACTCTGCTGTAAGGTATTTATGCTGGTTTTGAATAATTGACTGAGCGAAGAGAGAGAGTCGTTTGCAGTTACTGTATAAACTGCAGCACTTGCGGCAACAGCAGGGAATGATAATAGAAAACAAAGTGTTATTACGAATATCTTATTAAATCGTTTCATAGAAACCTCCTTATGTGTGTTGGTTAATTTAGCAACTATGACGCATTGCCTATTCTACATGAACATAAGGTATATTCCTATGTAAGTTTCTTGGGAAAGGAGGAAGTTGCAGATAACACAAGAAAGAGATACTAAATAAGGCAATAAAAAGAAACACATGAAAGTAAATGGTGCAATTACCTACAGGTGTTTTATATAAAATGGGTATTCCAATTCAAACATTATAGCTATACTTCTGCATTAGTTCATTTAATTCCAGAGTGCGAATGTTTCTGTTTCTTATCATGAGTTTATTCTTGCCACAGAGGAAAATATGCAGGTTGTATCTTTTTGCAGAAGAAAAACAGCTGAAAAGTAGTTGTAGTGCAGCAGATTATGGAGATACAGAAGATTACAGAGTAACTGCTTTCAAAATATGGAGTAAATAGAGCAGATATAGTATATTAACAAAGTAAGTAATTCTATAATAAGAAAGTTCATTTCTTATTTATCTATGCTGGCAGTTACTGTACTATACAGTAATGTTTTAAAGTTTTTTTACATATAATAATAAAAACTTGAGGCATTGGGTATATTTATGACCATCTATGTAGTGCAAGTTGGTGATACAATAACATCAATTGCAAATAAATTTGGAGTATCAGAAACTAGGTTAATACTCGAAAATGGCATAACAAATCCAACTGATTTGATATTAGGGCAAGCCATCGTAATTACCTATCCGCAAGAGACCTATATTGTAAAAGAAGGAGATACCTTGTCTCAAATTGCATTGGATCAGGGAATATCAATCATGCAATTATATCAAAACAATCCATACCTTTGGACAAGGGAATATATTTTTCCTGGTGAAGAACTCATAATTTGTTATGATACAAAAGCAACTATTACAACAAATGCCTATGCATTTCCTTTTATTGATATGAATATTTTAAGAACGTCATTACCTTACTTAACCTATCTTTCTATATTAAATTATAAAACATTACGAAAAGGAGAGATCGAATCATTCTATGATGATTCTGATGTGATTGAGACTGCAAAGCAATTTGGAGTGGCGCCTTTAATGCTTGTTACAAGTGTAACATTTAGAGGCGAACGGAATCCTGAGATGATTTATGAAATACTTTTAAACCCTGATTATCAGGATAATCATGCGCAAAGTATGCTTAAAGTATTGAAAGAAAAAGGGTATTACGGGGTAAATATTACAATCACCTTTTTAAATGAAACTAACCAAGGGCTTTATTTAAATTATCTAAAACGAATTACTTCTACTCTAAATAAAGAAGGATATCCTGTTTTTATTACGATAGATCCCAATTTTATGATAGAAGAAAATCAGTTACCTTTCGAAAAAGTAAATTATTCAGACTATAATGAATTAATTGATGAAGCCTATTTAATGAGATTTTACTGGGGGACTCAATATGGACCTCCAATGCCAGTCAGTTCTGTAGAAAATATTTCATTATATGTAGATTATATGAATCAAATGATAGAACCTAAAAAAATTAATATTGGATTTCCGCTATTGGGGTATGATTGGACACTTCCATATATTCAAGGTTTTTCTGAAGCAAATGCGATCACATTAGATGCTGCAATTGATTTGGCACAGTCAATGAATTCAACGATTCTTTTTGATGATGTTTCAGAAACACCATATTATGAATATACAAGTAAAGAAAGTGGAAGAATAGTTCAACATATCGTATGGTTTGTTGATGCCAGAACTATTTATGCAATTGTCAATTTAGTTTTAGAAAATGGGTTACGAGGTACAGGATTGTGGAATATAATGTACTATTATCCACAGCTTTGGTTTATTATTATTTCAAACTGTAAAATTGAAAAGTTATTATCTGAAATAAATTAATTTAGTATTTGATTATATGCACATATTTTAATTTCGATATTTCATCCAGCTAATTTTTTTCCCTTAATTTCACAAATTTAGCGGCACTACGTCGGCGATCGTCTTCAATCGCAGCGTAGTGTTTCTTTGTGGTATTGACATCCTTATGACCTAGAACGTCAGCAACAAGGTAAATATCTCCGGTTTCACGGTAAAGGCTGGTACCATAGGTACTGCGAAGTTTATGCGGAGTGATTTTCTTCAGCTTCGTTACGACGGAAGCGTATTTTTTTACAAGGTTTTCAACAGAACGGACATTCAGGCGCTTCATCTGCATGGAGAGGAAGAGAGCATTGGTATGGCCTTCACAAGGGAGAAGCTTATTACGTTCATTTAAATAAAGCAAGAGTGCTTCCCTAACTTCATCTCCGAAGTATACAACAACTTCATAACCACCTTTTCTTCGGATCTTTATTCCGTTATTATCAAAATCAATATCATTGATATCCAGACCTACACATTCAGATACACGGATTCCGGTTCCCAGCAGAAGAGTCATGAGTGCAAGATCACGGATTTTTGTTTTTTCATGATATTTTTGTTGAGCCTTCGTCATATTTTCAGCAGTTTCCACCTCATCAAGAAGCTTTGCTATTTCATCAATTTCCAGACGAACAATTGCTTTATCATGAAGCTTTGGAACACTAATTAGTGAAGCCGGATTTGTTTCAATCATTTCTTTCTTATAAAAATAATTATAAAAGCTACGAAGAGATACTAGTTTACGTTTCTTACCATTTTCAGTATTGAGACGTTCCTTGTCCTCAGATTTATAGTAGGATAAATACTCGAGATATTCTTCAATATCAATCGCTTTAATCTTGTCCAAAATTTCAATTTTAATTTCATTAATCGGGGTATTCTTAAGTGTAGGATTTGTTTGAAGCAAGAATTCGAAAAAAACTCCCAAATCATAGGCATAAGCAATTCTTGTTCTGGAGGAAGTAGTTGGTTCAATTCCACGGAAGAAATGCTTGCAAAATTTTGGTAAGCTTTCTTCTAAGGTGCGAAGCTTAACCGCGTTATCAATATTTACTTGGTCATGATAATTACGTTCTGACATGGTAATTCCTCCGTTTTCATATAGTAAATATATCTTTAAATAACTTGGAAAATATATTATATTTTAAATGCATAGGTAAGCAGTAATATATAAACATTGAGTTTACATAACATAATTATGTATATATTTATAATGTTGTCTTGCCTTTTGTACCATTGTAATATTTGACATTATAACACAATTTATCAAATATGAAAACTAATGCTATGATTAAGTTATGTAAAACAATAATTATGTAGTATATTAGGAAATATAATATTAATATGGACTTCTATAGGAATAGAACAGTATGAAAGGTTTCTGTAATACTTTTTAAAAACATATGCCGAAATTATAAAACGAGGTCAATTGCTGTAGAATAAAATAATTTATGAACGAGATTTATTTCTACTCATATAGCGTCGACATTTTAGACGTATTTCTTATAATATGAGCCATTTTATATAGAACAATATTGATAATTTGATCGTTTTCTTCTAAATATTTTGTAGAAATTTAACGAATGACACATTTCTAACATGATTTAATATTATTGTAATATTTATAGCATCAAAATTTATAAAAATAAATTACATAATTTCTTTCACTCTCTCATCCGCAAAAGATAAATCGAGTATATAAACACCCTTTACTATTTAATTGTAATCGCAGAAACTTAAAACTTATGCACATAACAGAAGGAGTTCATACGGCAATGATACAATTGTTAAAGAGAAGCATTTACAATACGAAAGCTAATATGACCAGAAGTTATCACCTGGCGATTCAGCTTTGCTGCATGATGATTGCTGCCTTTATTTTTATAGGAATTTCAGCTAACACCGCCCAGGCGGCATCCGGTTTAAAAATATATAATTATACAACAAAAAAAACATCAACCTATACAGGAAAGCAGGTAATTACAACTTGCAATGGAACAAAGATAGGAAATTCTAAGTATCCGGGTATTATCGTTGATGGAGTAGCATTACTTCCTTATTATGATATTTTTGATACTTCACGAATTGATGCTGACTGCGTATATGATTATAAAAAAGGAACCCTTTCTATTTCAAAATATGGTACTAAAATTGTTATGACAATTGGCAGTAAGAAGGCAACGATTAACGGAAAAACGGTTACCTTACCGGCTGCACCGATGAAAATCAAATATGTTGCTTCGGATAAAATGAAGATACTGGTTCCTTCCAGATTTGTTGCAGAAAAACTAGGACTTGGTTATACCTGGTACAATGATAAGAGTACTGTAGCTATACAGAAATATACCCTTCAGTTGTCCTATAACAGCGGTGACAAATTTGAATACACCGGAGTACAGGGAAAGGTATCAATTGACGGCAAGAATGTTACTCTTGGCAGTACACCAAGCATTATCATTAATAATACCGCAATGCTGAGCGCGTATAAGGTATTTTCCAATTCAGCAATAGACGCGGATTATACTTATAATAAAACGAATAAAACAGCTACTTTTTCTAAGGATGGCAATATTTTTGTAATGACCATCGGCAGTAAGACAGCCTATTTAAACAATAATCCGATGACTCTTAGTGCTGCACCGGTATATGTTACAAACTATGAAACCAAGACCTCTTATGTTATGGTACCAGGCAGTATTACAGCTTCCTGCCTGGGATATGACTATAAATGGAACAGCTC
>JAQUYQ010000083.1 GCA_028691795.1 Herbinix sp. | reverse complement strand
AGAGTGCAAAGATTTTTTCCACTTTTGGAATCCTCCTATATTGTATAATTGGCTTGGGGAAGTTTGTTATACCGAATTCATGAGTTTTAATGATATATCTATTAACCAAACGAGATTAGAAAAAAGAAGAATAATTACTTTACGTAATTGTAAATGCATTCAAATCATTAACATGTCAATATATTACAATAAATCATATATTCTGTCAATAAAAGTGGTTTGAAATTTTTATCTTTGGTAAATTTATACAATTATTTTATTAAAAAGTATCAATTTTCACAATTTATTAGCCTGCAAAATAGTTTACCTCCAAGCCATATAGCAGACAGAAATGCTGGGTTGAAACCCACGGCAATACCAAAATATTGAAGATATCAAAAAATTCACATCTGATTTCAAGTTGGTCTATGAAGCTTTTGATTAAGAATTAACATAACCCAAAAACAGAAACAGCGTTACAGGAACTGGGACATGGTATTAAGCCAGCTCGGACTATTATTTGATTACCAGCGGAGACTGTTTACCTATAAGAAAAGTAACCGGCGTAAGTTTCAGACAATTTGAAACTTTGCGCCGGTAAGCTAAAATTCGTCAGCATTATAATTATTACCGAATAATTTATTCTATCGTTCGGGTGTGGTCAGTGCCCACTTTATTTGCTATGCTTTAAAATATATAACCATTGAATAAATTATTCAATATATGGATTAACTGTTTTAGATACCTTCATTATCAATTGTTTCTTTCAAACTCCATGCAAATAAATCAATCTGCTGTTTGGCTTCTTTGACTGCTATTACTAGCTTATCTTCTAATTCAGAATCCTTAAAATTATCTTGATTTAATGCCAAATCAACTAAAAGCGGCAAATGTATGCCGTATATTATACTTATACTTGAATTAACCGATATAATCTCTGCAGCTAATTTAAAAGGTGTACCACCTAAAATATCACACAAAAATACAATTTTTTCACAGCTTATTTTCTCTAAATTATTGATTGCCTGAATAAAATCCTCTTTAAGGTTATCTGGAGTTTTATCTTCCGAAAAATCAATGAAGACTATTGCCGGATTTAGCTCAACTAATAATCTTAATGTGCTTTCCATTCCTGAGGCAAATTTACCATGTCCTGTTACTATTAATCCAAACATAAAATAATCTCCTATATGAATTTAAAATTACAATTCTATTTAATTTTTGGCCCTTCTGATTTAACTTTATCACCTTTTGCTATCGTGTAGCCGTATCAAAACAATATATTTGTTCAGCACCAATCACTTATTATGGCCCCCTACTACAAATCATTACAACTATGAACCGAGCCAAACTTTAAATAAGTATTTAGTTTTTTATTATTTTCCACCTGTCACTTATAAATAACTTAACTTTCCCACCTGTAACGGCGGGTACAACACTTGATAAATCAAGCAAAACTAGTTTAAATTTGCTATACATTAAAACTTGATTCATATTTATAGCAATTACCTTTAGAAGAAGCCTAAAAGCGATCCAACGACACAAAAAATTATTGTTATTATGATCAGCATAGTTGGTGACTTTTTTTTCGATCTAATCAAATAAAAGACAAACAATGTATATAAAGCTGGTAAAAGCTTTGGCATAATGGCATCTAACATATCTGTCTGAATATTAACAACAGCTTCACCGGATTTAATTTGTAGAATAGTTGTTAATGATACATATGATGCCACTAAACCACCAACTACTGTCATACCAAGGATGCCTGCTCCTCTAGATAATTTATCTCCGATATCTCCTATCTTATCAAGGATACCAACACCTAATTTATAACCACCATGAAGGAAACCGAATCTAATCAAAAATCCTATAATATTAAAAGCAAGGAAAAAGATAATAGGACCAACGATATTACCCTGCATAGCAAACTGTATTCCTATACCTGCGATAATTGGCATAACTGTAAACCAGACTAGAGAATCCCCTAATCCTGCCAATGGCCCCATCAGCGCAACTTTAATGCTATTAATTAAAGTTGTTGATTCTTTCTTTTCCTCTAATGCGGCACATATACCCATTATCAAAGTAATTGCATATGAATGTGAATTGATAAAATTTAAATGGTTTTTATATCTTGTATTTCTATCTTCTTCATTGTTAGCTGTTTTATCTAACGCAGGTGCCATAGCATATGTAAATCCAACCGCTTGCATACGTTCAAAATTATAAGTAGAATTTAACAAAATAGAGCGAAAAGCCATTTTATTTAAATCTTTTTTAGTAAGCTTTTTTTCAGATCCCATCAGAATAATCCTCCTCTATCGTATTAATAGGTTCTTTTTTCATATCCTTATGAATATAAAAATCATAAATGGCTATGCAAGCACCCATTGCTGCCAGTGCTAAGATTGGAAGCGTAAGGTATGCAACAAAAACAAATCCAACTATTAAAAAAATAACATTCTCTTTCCGGAACATAGTATTTAGCAAAATAGCAAAACCAATGGCAGGCATTAATCCTCCTGCTACTGAAAGTCCATTCGTTACCCACTCGGGAAGGATCTTTACAATAAATTCGGCTTTGTCAGCACCAAGAAAAATTGGGATAAATGCTACCAGACTATAACAGAGGAAAACTATTAATAACGATTGGAAAGGAACTGTATTGAATGCCTTATAATTATTCTTACTTATATATTTTGCAGCAATATTATTAAAATAGGAAAAGCTTGTATAAATAAGAATTACAATACCCTGCATTAAAACAGCAAATGGCATGCCAAAACCAATTGCCACATCTGCCCCTTGATTACTTGCAATTCCAAATACTACACCTATTACTGTACCAATGACCATATTTGGCGGAGCAGCACCTCCAATAGGCATTAAACCCATCCACATCATTTCAAATGTTGCACCTATTAGCATTCCAGTTTTTAAATCCCCCATAATTATTCCAATAATAGTTCCTAAAATTAATGGGCGATAAGTTTGAAATACTTCCAAATAACAATCAATTCCGGCTAGACCTGTGATTACTGTTATTAATATCACTTGTACTAATGACATATAATACCCTCCTTAATTATTATATAACTGAATTTAATAAAACTGAATTATCTGTTGGTAGCATACGATACTCCACTTCAATTCCTTTATTCAGTAATTCTTTAATCACACCTATTTCCATTTCGTTTGCATACACTGTTTTCAATAATTTCTTTTTACCTTCAGAATCATGCATATTTCCAATATTTACTTTTTTTATTGGAACAGATCCATTTACCAATTGTAGTATTTCAATTGGAGTCTTGCAAATAATGGCGATTTTTTGCTGTGGCGACGCTTTGTAAATTATATCAATGGTTTTTTGAACAGAAAAAAATCTAGTTGGGATTGATCCTGCAGCTACTTTTAATAATGTTTGCTGCATTCTGTCCTCCGCAACCTGGTCATCAGCCACTATACATAAATTTGCTCCGCAAATTTTTAGCCAATTAGTTGCTACTTGTCCATGTATCAAACGATTATCAACTCTTGTCAGCACTATATTGGGTACAACTGACATGTAATCACCTCCTTATATTAGTAATGATGTCCGTACCTCTAATCAAGATATTACACTTTTTAATTACAAATGTCAATAACAATTTTAATCTTATGGAAATAATAAATGAATATATGCTTCTAATAATTATTTTTGAATAACAATGAATAAATTCACATAAAATCACATTTATCATTAATATATATACATTAAATAAGTCATTACATATAATAAATGCTTATTTTAAATAATATTGACAAATATCAGTCTTGGTGTTATATTCATTATGACGTCCGTACCTTATACTTTAAGGAGAATTTCTATGAGAGATTTTAATTATTATAATCCATCACGTATCTTGTTTGGAAGAAATGCGCTATTAAAGCTACCTCAATATTTATCTCATTACCAAGGATCCGTTTTGTTTCATTACGGACAAAATTCCATAAAAGAAAATCATATATATGATAAAGTTATTACCCTATTGCAAGATAATCATATTTCATATATTGAATTAGGAGGAGTTTCCCCAAATCCTACTTTTGAATTAGTTAATGAAGGGATTTCCATGTGTAAGAAACATAATATATCTTTTATATTAGCAGTAGGTGGAGGCAGTGTTATAGACTCTGCAAAGGCTATTGCCGCCGGTGTTTATGTACTCGAGACTTCCGATTACTGGAATGACTATTTTATGAAAGAACTTGCTCCCGATTTATCTTTACCCGTAGGTGTTATTTTAACAATGCCCGCTTCTGGATCAGAAGTCTCATATGAATGTGTAATCACAAATAAATTTACTAAATTTAAACGTTCTATGGGTGCTGAACATATGATTCCTCGGTTTGCAATCATAAATCCAGAATTTCATATAACATTACCTGCTTATGAAACCGCCTGTGGATGTGCCGATATATTATCTCACTTAATGGAGCGATATTTTACTCAATTGACGAATGTCGATCTAACAGATCGTCTTTTAGAGGCTTGCATGCGAACAGTTATTAATTACACACCATTAGCATTAAAAGATCCCAGCAATTATGACATACGAGCTGAGATTGCTTGGAGCGCTACAATAGCCCACAATAGGCTGCTTGATACCGGAAGGCGTGGCGATTGGGCTTCACATGAAATTCAACATAGTTTGGGAGCTTTCTATAATATACGTCATGGGGAAGGACTTTCTGTTATTTTTCCGGCGTGGATGAAATATGTTTGGAATGAAAATCCATTTCGCTTTATACAGTTTGCACAAAGAGTATGGAATGTAGATTTAGCCCTCGAGCATGAAGAACTAATTATTAATAAAGCAATTAATTCATTAGAAAGTTTTCTTGATTCAATAGGCCTCGCAACACACTTATATCAACTCAATATTGATAATACACAATTTGATTTATTAGCTGATAATGTATTAACTGGTAGGAGTCATATTGGGCGATTTAAGAAACTAGAACACAACGATATTGTATCAATTTATCAATTAGCACAATAAAAAGGAGAAAAACATGTCTGAAAAACAATTATTAATTGACCAGTATGTATTAGAAACACCAGATCAATGTATTAAAAATATTCGCAATTCTTATACTTTAACGCTTCCCCTTGTTCAGGAATACTTAAAACAACCATATCCATCCGTTGCCGTAGTTGCATCTGGCTCAAGTTACAATGCTTGCCAGTGTGCTTTACCATTTATGAAAAAATATTTAAAATGCCCTGTTGAGATTCTTACTCCCTTTACTTTTGAGCATTATGACAGCGATTACGTAAAAGATTCGTTTCTTTTTGTGGTTTCACAGAGTGGGACAAGTACAAATGCAATTTCAGCTCTAAAAAAAGTTAAAAACATGAATATAAAAGCAATTGGAATAAGTGGAAATCTTGATAATGATTTTCAAGATTATGCTGATTTAGTGATTGACTACGGTGTTGATGGGGAAATAGAACCATATGTTACCAAAGGTGTTACAACCCTAGCATTATTTCTAATGCTGTTCTCATTGGAAATAGCTCTAACAAAAGGGATCCTTAACCAAGACTGTTATAATATAGGCAAAATGGAACTTAATAAAGTATTTGAGGTCTATAATATCATACAGTCTAAGACTATTATTTTTATTGACAGACATATAAAGGAATTATCCTCACTGACTACTACCTATATGTGTTCTGGTGGAGGAGCTATGGGAGCAGCTTGTGAAGGTGCGTTGAAGTTTAGTGAATTGCTTAAAATACCTTGTATTCCATTAGAGGCTGAAGAATATATTCATGGATATAATCTACAACTTTCTCCTCTACATACAGTCTTTTTTCTTGACACATGCATAGAAAGTAGCGAAAGAATTACAAGTATATATCAAGCTACAAAAAAAGTGACTGATAGAGCTTATATGATTACAGTAAATCCAAAGCTAATCGATGATCCAAATGTAATTTATCTTAGTGATGTTCCTGATCAGATTGTTAGTAGCTTATACTGTTTACCTTTTTTTCAGTTGATAGCTTTTCATATCACTACGTACAATAACAGCTTACTTCAGCATCCGTTATTAAAAGACTTTAATCAAATTGTATCAAGCAAATCAGAAAAATATGCTAAGGATTATATTCGTCGCTTAAACTGTGACTTTTATTAAAGTTTATATAAATAAAATAGGCTAGTAGATTTTATTCATTTATGATATAATATAAAATAAATATAAAATTTTGAAGAAGGTCTTATATGCCAGCTCAGCGTCCATTGTATCAACAACTAATTGATTCTATATCAAATTATATCTCTGAAAATAAACTTACACCTGGCGATAAGATCCCAACAGAGCAGGAACTTAGCCAGGTATATAAAGTTAGTCGCGCTACTGTACGACAAGCTATCCAAGAGTTAGTTAATAATGGCATATTGCTAAAAATGCATGGTAAAGGTACTTTTATTGCCCAACCTAAACACAAAATGGGAGTAGGAAGCTTTTATAGTTTTAGCGATTTAGTCCAGAACAATCACTTTGATTCTCAAACACAAATTTTATGTTTTCAAGAAATCCATAATCCTGATGACAAAGTTTGTCGCAGGCTACAGTTGTCGCCAAATGAAGCTGTCTTTTACTTAAGTAGATTAAGATGTATTGATAATAATCCTGTTCTATTAGAGAATACTTATGTTCCTAAAAAGTTAGTTCCTTTTTTTGATATTGTTAAAATTGAACAGAATGGATTATATAATTATTTAAATCACTCTTTTGGAATTGGTGATCTCGAAGGCATCGAACGATTTACAGCTTATAATCCAACTATTGAAGAAAAAGCCATCTTGAAAATTCGTGATAGCGATCCTTGTATACGAATCAGAAGATTATTTTATTATCTCGGAAAGCCTATTGAGTATACTTTTAGTATTTTGAAAAATGGGACAATTCAGTTAGAAGCAAATATTACCTCAAAAAAATAGCACTAAAGATGATGCCTTTGTCTTACTTTTTTGAATCAATTAGCTTACTTTTATATGAAACGTATATCAATACTTTCCTATACTTGCTCATTTATGACAAATGTACTAACCTCCGTAAGTGTTGGAACAAATGGCGTCATGCCAACCAGCCACCGATCTGTTGTACTTTTCCAAATATATCAGATCGGTGGTATTTTGGCTCTATATCATCGACAGTTTATTAGCCTGCAAAATAGTAAACAGCCAACCCATATAGCATTATATAGCCGAGAATCACAAGGAGCCCATTCGAAAATATTGTTGCTGCATTAATTCTACTCTTTCTTAGATACCAGTAGACACTAATTACATTTATATTTCGCATAAATAGAGTAGAGAAATAATAGCATTTATTATTTCCCTCCCGTTGAACCGCACGTACGGGTCTTGTATACGGCTCTACAACTTATATTCCAACATTTCTTAGATAATACTTTAAAGGATTGAGCAAGCTAGCTCCGTCCTTTATTTTATTTTCGAGTAATTCCGGACTAATTATAAAGTTTATTACATCCATACATAAACGTCAAATCACCCGCCTAGCCACGATCCGTATTTTATGGCATACTCTAAAAAATGCAAAAAACTAATAGTTTTTTAAAGGTGATTGGTACTATGTCAAGAAAAAGTACAAATAAAACGTGAACTTTTCTATTAACATGCTTTGCTGTTTGTTTCTTGCCATTCCATTTCATTCATTTTATCCCAACATCTTGCTTTGTATTCGTTCAGTGAAAGATATCCACAATGACTATGAATTCTCACTGTATTATAAAAAGTTTGTACTATCAATATTCTAGCACCACCCAAGATACTTACTTCTTGTTGGTCTTACGACTTTTGTTTTTGCTGCATTTACTTTAAGAAACAGTTTTATTCTAGCCTTTCGCTTATGGACTTCATTACTCTATTAGCTGCTATTTTACTTTTGGTAAATATCAGTACATCATCTGCGTATCTTACGAAACGCAGTTCTCGTTGCTCCAGTTCCTTGTCTAATCTGTCAAGATATATATTGGAACAGATGACTGAAAATGGTCCGCCTTATGGTACTCCTGTTTTTGTTGCTTTTTCTAGTCCATTCTCCATTACCCCTGCTTTTCGATAGTAAGAAATTTAAAACATGGCGTCGTGAATAATTAAGCTGGTTATGCTAAACTTTCTGAAAACAAATTCAGGAGGTTGGTCATGTTCAATCAGGAAAGTTATAGCCATAGAAACAGAGAATATATGAACAGAAAATCAGCGGGATGACACTCCCGGAATGGTGCGAGAAGAACTAATTGTCTACTCATGCATACTATTACTGGAGAAAGATCATACATACACATAAGGAAGATCCGACCATTTCCCCAAAGACGTCATTTGTTGAAATGCAGCAAACGGAGAAGGTTCCCATTTCATCTTGTGGAGTATTGCTGACTTGGAAAGATATCAGTATATAAAGTTATAATTAATTATGCACATAAAATATTAAATAAGAATGTACATATGTTATGATTAATGAGCTCTCAAACAGTGGGCATTTGATAATTCCCATTCACCTGAGTACCAAAAATTCAAGGCAGATAAACTTCCTACTGTTTACACACCTGCTACCTTCGACTATCAGCTTTACATAGCCTATATTGAACACCGTTATGGTTACTTAATTAAACCGGTGAAGCGTCGCTCCAATGCCGATATAACAAAGGATTTAGTCTGTCCCCGCTGTGGCGCTCCTCACGATTACTTATACAATAACAATAGCTCCAAAGATCAGTTCATGTGCAAAATCTGCGAGGAACTCTTAACTCCGATAACATTTATAAGCATACCATCGAGCTTCGATGCCCTTACTGTGGCAACATCCTGGTTCCCAAGAAAGAGCGAAAATACTTCCGCATCCACAAGTGCGTCAATCGTAAATGCAGCTATTACCTTACCAACAAACGTAATCTCCCTCCTGAATTATAACGATTCGTACTATAAATCGTTTCCGTACTTCGGTTTTATACCTACTATGACTTCATCTGACTCCCTCCCTAAACCTTTTTCGACCACATCTTTCAATATGTGGGTAGGGTCTCCCAGGGTAAGACACTAATCTTTCATTTCACAACCTCTTGATTTACAACCTCGGTTTACGTTTACCATAAGGGCTTAAGTTTGTAATGCAACTTCACTCACCTAATCGCCTTATCAAGTTTCTGTTTGTAGGCTCAATAACTTTGTTACACCACTTCCTTCATCCATGACATTACTGACACCTACTTGTGGTTCGCTACACTTGGCTGTAAATACCCGTGGCTAGACTTTCACTAGCAAGACTAGTGCCATGCCTGGCACACGCTAAAGCACCCTCCCATTTTTACATGATAGGATGCTAATTTATTTCATAGCTATTTTTAGTACAACCATCCTCAGTTCAACCTCAAAAAACGCTCGAATCTGTATTATCGACTCTAAATAGCATCTGGTAAATACTTTTCCAAGTAATTTTTTACATACTTAAAATTGTTGTCCAGATATTCCTTTAACTGTTCCAGCCATTCTTCCCCTTTTTCATAAGCTGCTTTATGCGCATCTAGCGATACGGGGTTTACAAATCCAATCGTTTTATCTCTTTCAGAATACTGCATTCTAATCTTTTCATCTCTAATAATAATATTGGAGAACATGAGCCCTGCCATATTAAATGTTTTGCTTGCAGACATGCAAGTAATCAACTTTTTATAATCCGGCATTACTTTTCCCATTGGGATGTGTTTTCTATCTTTCCGAATCAGATCACAATTTATCTCATCAGAAATAATCCACAAATCGTATTTCTTTACAATTTCAGCTACATGTTTCAATTCCTCTTCTGTCCACATACGCCCGGATGGATTATGTGGGTTACTCCATAAAATCACTTTCATTTTAGCATCGGATGCTTTTCTTTCCAAATCCTCAAAGTCAATAGAAAACTGCACTCCACTCTCTTCAAATCAGAACAAATCAGTTCGATTTTATTATATTCTGCAGCATGTTTAAAAAATTCATAAGCTGGCGTCACGATTAGCATCTTTTCCTCATGTCCAACAAATTCTTCCACCAATTCATACAGAGCCGGAATAATTCCCGGTGAAAATACCAATTCCTCTTTTTCAAAACTCCAGTCATAATGTTTCTTACACCAACCAAGAAATGCTTTATAGTACTCTCTATCAAATACCTTACTATAACCAAAAATTCTTTTATCAGCCCTTTCTTTTATTGCCTCACAAATATCCGGCAGAGTGGCAAATTCCATATCTGCTATCCACATTCGAATAAACTCCTCATCTTGAAAAGAGAATGTCTTTTTAGAATCAGAATTTTTCCTTAATCTCTGATACAATATTCTTTACTTCCATAATTAGTCTCCTTATATAATATTATAATATAATTCAAAGTAAAATTTTTTACTTATTCCGCTTAAACAAATAGTAAGCTGGGGATCGGTTTTCACATTCTTTCTCCAATAGCTCCCTGCTACAGTAAATAAATTTATCTACCACTTTAACTATATTTTTATCTTCTCTTTCCTCATATTTACCTTCTTTATAAGACGGATCTA
>JAQUYQ010000082.1:4687-10632 GCA_028691795.1 Herbinix sp. | reverse complement strand
CAGCTCATTGTAGGCTGTCTCACCTTCTCCGATATAGAAAAAGTCAAAGAAATCCGCAATCGGTTCCGGATTATAACTACAGGGACCGCCGCCAATAACGATGGGATGCTCCTCTGTTCTATCTTTAGCATAGATAGGAATTTGTGATAATTCTAAGATCTGCAAAATGTTTGTATAACACATCTCATATTGCAGAGTAATTCCAAGAAAATCAAAGTCCTTAACCTTGTCCTGACTTTCTAAGGCGAACAAAGGGATGTTTTTCTCCCTCATCAGCTTGTCCATATCCACCCAGGGAGAATAAACCCTTTCACAATAGGTATCTTCCCTGCGGTTTAATATATCGTATAAAATCTGTATTCCCAAATGAGACATTCCAATCTCATAAACATCGGGAAAACACATGCAAAAGCGAATATCTGTCTTCGTTTTATCCTTCACCTGCATATTGACTTCACTGCCAATATACCGTGCTGGTTTTTCCACGGTTAAAAGTATTTCATCCGAAAGTGCTAGTTTTCTCATTGTAATCTCCATTCTGCCGTCAGGCAGCTCAAAGTGTGAGCGAAAAGCACGCTATCGTGCTTTTTGCCGTGTGAAGATGCTTTTTCTTCACACTACCTCCATGACGCCGATTTATGGCATCGTACATTAGTGCACAAAAAACACGATCTCGCGCTCTTTGCCAAGTAAAAGTTATCTTTTACTTTTTTCTAACCGTTATTATAACTGATATGAAATAAAATTACAACGAACAAAACTACAAGTCATGAATCGTATATAAACAAACCTACAAGTAATTAATCGCAATCGCTCCTTACTATTTCAACCAGGTCACAAGTATATTTTCCAAATCTTGCAAAGCATCATTCCCAGTAACATATTCCTGTATCGTTTTATTTGTTACATTCCCTATTTTTAGATCAAATTTGTCAAAAGCAAAAATACTTAGGAATAATACAATAGCAAGGACACTTCGAATGATCAGCGACCGGTAGGCGCCTACCTCCTGTACTGTATTTTCCTCGCGTTTTTTATTATCTTCATAAGCTCCATTATGAAACATCTTCATTACCTTCGCTCTCTTATGATTAAGTTGCTCATTAGAAACAGAATCTGCTTCCATATAATTAACATCATAAGGCCGGCCGTAAAGCTGTGTGGCACTTAATTGGCGTAAGCAGGCTTCTCTGGCTTCTCTAATATATTCCGCTCTAGTTAAACCGGTTGAGTTAATTATGTAATCATTCGAAAATAATGGATAATCCGGTCTTTCCTCTCCTGAATTCTTAACCTCCTCTGCTCTATTATAGGAGTTGTTATTTTTCACCGATATTTTATTATTCTCAACAGTCCTTCCTGTTAAGAATAAATTATCATTCATATTGTTGGTTAAGTTTTCTTCTATTTGTCTAACCATCGTATCTTCATGCTTCATATCCATATAGTGCCTCCTTCCTAAAATGCTTATTTGTACGTCAGAAAGAAAAGCTCGTTTTCTTGATTCATTATATTGAATTAATGTACTACTTATACCAATTTATGTGAAACAAAATACATTATATTGATTATAAAACATAAATATAGCAGAACTCTTATACGCTCTGCTATAATATCATGCTTAACTATAATATATTATCTGGTACTTCAATAACACCAATTTTCTATATATACCTGATAAGCTCCTTTTTTACAAAATCATATTATAATAATAATTTAAACTTCATCCACCATCCGGTAGCCAACTCCAACCTCTGTCAGTATATACTTAGGTTCTGCCGGATTTGCCTCAATCTTGCGCCTGATATTTGCCATATTAACACGAAGTGTCTGGTTTTCATTAATATAGGGGCCCCATATTTCTTTCATGAGATAATCATGGGTAAGAACTTTACCAACATTTTTAGAAAGTAACACGATGATTTTATATTCAATCGGAGTTAAGTGTATCTCTTTATCTTCCACTTTTACAATTCGTTTTTCATAATCTATTAGAAGACCGCCAATGATTATTTTATCTAACTCTCGATGGCTGTCTTCCCTTACCTTTTGGTTATGTCTTACCGCTGTCCTAATTCTCGCCAGAAGCTCCGAGGTTCCAAAGGGTTTTGTAATGTAATCATCCGCACCCAAATCAAGGGCTTCTACCTTCTCCCGTTCATGTCCTCTTGCCGAAACAACAATAATTGGAACGCTGTTCCATATACGTATACTCTTAAGAACATTAATACCATCCATATCCGGTAAACCAAGGTCCAGTAGAATCAAATCAGGACAATGGGAAGCTGTTAATGCCAAAGCATCTTTTCCGGTCTCGGCTTTTATTACATTATATTTATTATGCGTAAGTATAGTAGATATAAAATTACTGATTGCCAATTCATCCTCAATTAATAGGATTACTAAATTGTTATTCATATGTATCTCCTTCTGCACCGGTAGCGGCACTTATATTCACTTATCTATTCAAATCCGAATGTTGACACTCAAATGAAAATATTGTAACTTTTTAAAGAGGTAATGTAAATCGAAACACTGCTCCTTTGTCTTCGCGGTTTGATGCTTCCATTTTTCCTTGGTGTGCCTTAATGATTGACATACAGATTGCAAGGCCTATTCCCATTCCCCTGGAGGAATCTGAGGTTCTTTTTCCGTTTGGTACATAAGATTCAAATAAATAAGGAAAATCCTGTTCCGGTATTCCTTCTCCGTTATCACTTACTTCGATGACAGCATAATTATTTTTCTTTTTTAGAGATACATTTATAATCGTTTCACCGGAATGTTTAATCGCATTTTCAATCAAATTAATGATAACCTGTTCGATTAAAGTTCCGTCCATTGGTACCATTAATAGCTCATCAGGCACCGTAACATTTATTTTTTGTTCCGGAAATCTCTTTCTTATCCTCCCAATAGCCGCAGCAACAATTTCCTCTACCGCTTCCGGGATTTTAGTAACATTTGCCGTATCTTCATTAATTCTTGTAACTGACAGCAGATTTTCCACCATTCGGATCAACCACTGGGAATCATCTTTAATGTGGGAAATCAACTGTTCCTTTGTATCCTCGTCCAGCGTTTTTTTATTTTCTAAAATAGCAGAACTGGCTCCAAGTATTCCAGTTAAGGGGGTACGAAGATCATGTGAGATTGCACGAAGAAGATTACTCCTCATCTTTTCCTTTTCTGTTTCGACAAGAATAGACCTCTGCTCATCTGATAACCTTTGCCGCTCTAACGCCATAGCAACAAGAGATGCTATTCTTCTCATAAATGCTCGATTACTTTGATCAATCCTAAGTCCGTTTGAACATGATACACCAAGTACCCCAAGAACATTTCCCTGAAAAACAACCGGCATATAATATGCCTTTGCCTGCATTAGGGTATCTGTATCGGCACCGGCACGCTTTTGATTTATAAAAACCCAATGTGCTACAGCACTTTCTTCCGGGGACAGTAAGAACGAAGCATCCGTTTCCTCTTGTGCCAGTTTCAATATTCCGGGTATACCCTCCTCTGGATCTTTCGTATAAAAAATGGCAGATCGTCCAAATATTTTCACGATATATTCATTGGTTAAGTCGACTATATTATTTAAACCTCGCGTTACCAGGAGCTTCTTATTGATTTCATAAAGAACCTCAGTCCTCTGCTCCCTGCTTTCTGCAAAATCTACCTTTGATTTGATTCGAACCGTCATTGTACTGGTGATTAAAGCAGTTAACAACATTACTGCAAAGGTAATCGGATAATCTCTTTGAATTACATTAAATGTAAACTTCGGTTCCACAAAGAAATAATTATCTATAAAAACACTTAGTATGGAAGCAGCAACCCCATATTTATATCCCGTAGTCATCTTAGATATAATTAAGATGGCTAGGATATAGAGCATAATTATATTATCATTACTAAGGCCTACATATTCCATAATAGCAGAAATTATCGTTGTCAGACTGATAATAAAAGCGGTCCGAATAATATCCTTCCAGGTAAATGTTCTACCCTTAATTTTAAACTCTTTCCTTTTCGCATGGTAGTTCTTCACTATGGAGCTATCCGGAATAATATGAATTTCTGTATTGTTCAATAAGGAGATTAGCTTATCCTCCAAATCTTCATTAAATATACCATTAAAAAATTTACGTTTTCTACTTTTCCCAATAACAATATTGGTGATACCTGAGAGCTTTGCATATTGGGCAACGGTTGTAGCGATATCCTGGCCGGTTAAAGTAGTAATTTCTGCACCCAGCTGCTCAGCCAGTTCCACATTTGCCTGATAATACTGCCTTTCTTTCTCTGACAGCTTTTCATTTTCCTTATTCTCAACGTATACTGCAACCCAAGGGGCATGAAATGCTTCCGCTGTTCTTGCGGTCCAGCGGATACATTTTGCCGATGACGGAGAACTGCTGATACAAACCAACAATTTGGTATTCGTGGTTTTATCAGATAGCATACCATCATTCTGGTTGTTATGACTGATCCGGTCAGCAGCCTTTCTCATTGCAACTTCACGTAAAAGTCTTAAATTTTCCTTGGTAAAAAAATCTTCAGGTGCATTCTTATCGTCATTATTATTTTCAAGCTTATCATGATCCAAGCGTCTTAACAATTCATCCGGTTCTATATCAATTAATTTTACTTTGTCTGCATGATCAAAAATATAATCTGGAACCGTCTCATTTTCCATCGCACGTGTTATTATCTGAACGATATCATTCAAACTTTCAATATTTTGAACATTAACCGTTGTATATACATCAATTCCTGAATTTAATAGCTCTTCAATGTCCTGATACCTTTTTTTATTACGTACACCAATTTCATTGGAATGTGCTAGCTCATCAATCAGAATCAGCATAGGTTTCCGTTTCAGCGCTGCATCCAGGTCAAATTCATTGCATAGATTGCTCTTATCACCAATCACCTTGTTCGGCAGAACTGGTATTTTTCCCAAAAGCTCCAATGTTTCCACACTTGTAGTTGTTTTTATATATCCGGCAATTACATCTACTCCATTTTGGAACTGCTCCTGAGCATCATCAAGCATAGCATAGGTTTTTCCTACACCCGGGGCATATCCAAAGAATATTTTTAAGCGACCTCTTTTTGACTCTTCCATACAGCTCACTTCCTATTATTAACTACTTCTTGTATTGTTAATATTAATGTATCAATTTCATAATTTATATGTTTAATCTTATACCCTGTTCTTAAGTAAACATCAATTTTTTTATATTATAACTGATATCATTCTTTTAGGCAACTTAAGCATAGTGGGAATATTTTTCGATGTATCATTCGAGGGACGGTTGCTGACAGAAACCTGGTTTTGTTCTGTTCTATTAGGACACTAGAGATGCCAGATGCTTTTTATTCCCTTTTTCAATTTTTGCTTTTACCATGGATAATCCCACCAGAAAGGTGACTCCGATAAACAGATTCATCTTACCTTGTCCTATTTTAATTGTAAGATAAATATGGATACTTTCGTATTTACATCGATTTATTTGATTTACTAATGTCTCACAAAACATAATTACAAAATAAACATTTAAAAATTATAGATATATAATGTATAATAATACTAAAAACAAGTTGATTTTGAGGTTATCCCTACCTCTTTTCTATCTTATCAGAATTAATTTCGCTATCTTGATCGCATCATTAATTGATTAGAAACTATTCGAAGACAGGTTGCTGGCAGGAATGACGGTATTCAATGGACGGCATTTCTGACAGCAACCATTCCTAGAATAATACAGCGAAAATAATTCTATCATGTTTTTCATTGAAATATCTAATATTTTAATTTATAATGTCTTTAGTCAAATATGGTACAAATGAATTGACCGATCATTTACTTATCAGAAAAAAAGAAGTGTTATTGCTTGCAATATGCGATTGAAATGAAGAGTTTATGGACGAAGTCC
>JAQUYQ010000082.1:0-4587 GCA_028691795.1 Herbinix sp. | reverse complement strand
TTTTAATTTATAATGTCTTTAGTCAAATATGGTACAAATGAATTGACCGATCATTTACTTATCAGAAAAAAAGAAGTGTTATTGCTTGCAATATGCGATTGAAATGAAGAGTTTATGGACGAAGTCCATAATATATTAAGGAGGAATACCATGTCTACAAATGTTTATGACATACTTAAGGAACGTGGGTTTATAGAGCAAACCACCCATGAGGAAATCCGTGAAATATTAGGAAAGGAATCCGTTACCTTTTATATAGGCTTTGACGCTACAGCAGACAGCTTAACCGCAGGACATTTTCTTACTGTCATGGCGATGATGCATATGCAAAAAGCTGGACACAAACCAATTGCTCTTTTAGGCGGCGGTACAACCATGATTGGAGATCCTACCGGCAAATCCGATATGCGTACGTTAATGACCAAAGAAACCATTCAGCATAATGCAGATTGCTTTCAGAAACAGCTTTCAAAGTTCATTGATTTTGAAAATGGGAATGCAATTCTGGCAAACAATGCCGACTGGCTTCTGGATTTAAATTATGTAGAGTTTTTAAGAGAAATCGGTATTCATTTCTCTGTTAATAAAATGCTTACCGCAGATTGTTACAAACAGCGTATGGAAAAAGGGCTCACCTTCTTTGAGTTTAACTATATGCTGATGCAGTCTTATGACTTCTGGAAATTGAACAAATTATATGGCTGTTCCTTAGAGTTGGGTGGAAATGACCAATGGTCGAACATTCTTGGCGGTGTTGATTTAATTCGTCGTAAGGAACAAAAACCTGCTTTTGGTCTTACCTTCAAGCTTCTTACCACCAGTGAGGGTATAAAAATGGGTAAAACCATGAAGGGTGCTGTATGGTTGGATCCAAATAAGACTAGTCCTTATGAGTTCTATCAGTATTGGAGAAACATAGAGGATGTTAAGGTTGAAGAATGTCTTGGTCTTTTAACCTTCCTTCCAATGGATGAAGTAAGAAGACTCGGAGCCCTCAAAGATGCTGAGATTAACCTTGCCAAGGAAGTTCTTGCTTTCGAGATAACAAAGATTGTACATGGTGAAGATGAAGCTACAAAAGCTCAGGAAGCTGCAAGGGCATTATTCGCCGGGGGTATGAAATCAGAGGATATTCCCACTACCTCCTATCCTGCTTCCCGTTTTGCAGAAGGTATTGATTTAATAACCTTAATGTGTGATGCTAAATTAGCTGTATCTCGTTCCGATGCAAGACGTACTATCCAGCAGGGTGGAGTTACGGCAAACGATTTTAAGATTGATGATTTTGAAAAAGTATTTACAAGTAATGATTTTGATACTGACGGAGCTTTATTAATTAAAAAAGGTAAGAAAGCGTTCCATCGTTTCATTGCTCAATAAATAATTCGGGTGTCATAATTTAAATATAAAATATAACATAAGATTGGAGTTGAGAATATGCCTTGGTGTCCAAATTGTAAAGCTGAATATCAGGAAGGGTATACCGAGTGTACCGATTGTAAGGTAGCACTCGTAGAAAAGCTTGAGGAAGCCGAAATTTTCGAACCGTTCTTTCAGGCGGAAGACAAAAAAGTTGCAGAAAAGTTAGTTAAATTTTTTGAGTATTCCGATTTAAAATGTGAATTGCACTACGATGATAAAAATCAATTGTACGTAGTTGCTATTCCTCCCAAACAGGAAAAACAGGCGAAAAAGCTTTATCAAGCGTTTTACTATGTGGAAGCATCCCGGGCAGTTTCAAATTCAAAAAAAGATATTACGAAAGAGGATGGGGACAGTTCGATTGTAAATGAGGAAGACTCCTCTTCCTCTGATGAAACTGAGGAATATCAAAACCCAGTGTTTGATGATGACTCTTTAACTGATGAGGAAAAACATGAAGATGAAGTTCCAAGCGATGATGAATCCGCTTATGAAAGCCATGAAGAAACAGTATATGTTATGAAAGCGGATCAATATAAAGATTTAACAAGCTCCGTATGGATTTTCTTAATCTTTGGTGTTGTAGGTGTGATTTTTGTTCTTCTAAATGTTACAGAAATATTCCATGTTTTTAACGGATGGATTCCAAATACGGTTATGGGTGCATTATTCCTATTGTTTATATACATAGCCTTAAGCACCAATAAAAAAGCTAAGAAAGTACAATCTGAAATTGAAGCTGAGAATAAGCTTACCGAAGATATTAATGAATGGATGAAGCTCAATGTTACAGATAACTTTCTTACTTCTCTTCATGATGATACTATATCTGATGAATTAAATTATATTAAAACAACCGATATGATTAAAGAGAATTTAATCAAAGAATTCGGACATCAAAATCTTGCTTATCTTGATCGCTTAATAGACGAATACTATAACAGTACCTTTGATAACGAAAAATAAACTAGATATATAATAATTTTTAGATGATTGTCGACTCTTATATCCACAAGGGTTGACAATCATTTTTTGTATGGTATACTTAAGCATCATATATGATAAGGAAAACGATTATGGAAATAAAACAACAAGTATTAAAGATTCTGGAAGAAAATAGGGGTAATACCATTAATGGTTCCAAACTTGCCGAGGAACTGTTTGTGACCAGAAGTTCTATATGGAAGGCTGTAAAAGCACTTCAAAAGGATGGTTATAGCATCAAAGCAGTTACCAACAAGGGGTATTGTCTACTAGCCAATAATGATATTGTATCAAGTGAAAGCATAATTCCATTTTTAAAGGGGGAAGCTTCCAATTTTATCTTAGATGTTTTGCAAACCGTAAACTCTACGAATACGCTTGGAAAAGAACTAGCTGCAAAAGGAGCCAGGGAAGGCACTGTCATCATTGCACGGGAACAGACAGAAGGCCGTGGCCGAATGGGAAGATCTTTTTACTCTCCTAACTCCTCCGGTATTTACTTTTCAATAATTTTAAGACCAAAGCTTAACCTGGAGGACTCTCTTTTAATCACAACGGCTGCTGCAGTTGCTGTTGCACAAGCTATTGAAACGGTTGCCGGTGTAAAGGCCTCAATTAAGTGGGTGAATGACGTCTTTGTGGAAGATAGAAAAGTATGTGGAATTCTGACAGAGGCTTCTTTAAACTTTGAAAACGGTGGTCTTGAGTATGCCGTCGTTGGCATAGGCATTAACATTGAAACAAAGGACTTTCCAGAGGAAATTCATAAAACGGCTGGCTCATTATTTTCAGATAAGCCCAGTAGCTCTCCAGTAACCTCTATGCTTGTTGCTGAGGTATTAAATAACCTTGCCAATTGTATGAATTCCCTTACTGACAAACAATATCTTGAGGAATATCGCAGACGCTCTTTTTTGATCGGAAAGGATATTATTGTCATTAAAGGTGCAAAGACCATACCGGCTAAAGCGATTGATATTGATGAAAAGGCACGCCTGGTTGTTGAATATGAAGATCATACCATTGAAGCCCTCAACTCAGGTGAAGTTAGTATCCGACCAATTTTAATCTAAAATCAATTTCCGAATTTAGGTATTTCTAATTACAACTTACGAAAGGAAATGTACAGATATAATATACAAACACAATTCTGTACTATATAGAAAATCATGAATGATGTAAATCAAATAACTTCGTCAAATAAATCACAAAAAACAAATACAGTTAATTTAGTTATGACGGGAATGTTTACTGCAATTATCTGTGTGATGTCGCAAATATCTATTCCGACGCAGCCAATCCCCTTTACTCTGGCATTATTTGCAATATTTTTAACAGGTGCACTGCTACCTCCACGTTATGCGCTCTTATCAGTATTAACATATCTATTGATTGGAGCAATTGGAATTCCAGTATTTTCAAGTTTCAGGGGGGGGTTGGAAAGATTGGTCGGACCTACCGGCGGTTACCTCGCTGCTTATCCAATTATGGCCTTTGTAACAGCTCTTTTTTATAAATATTTTAATAAATATAAGGTCGTGGCTTTAGCCATTGGTATGGTTATTTCCTTAATTTTATGCTATACAATAGGAACCCTGTGGTTTTCCCATATTTCCGGCAACAGCTTCTACTCAGCCTTGTTTATCTGTGTATTTCCTTACGTAGTATTCGACTTATTGAAAATTGTACTAGCTATTTCTGTTAGCATGGTCATTAGAAGAACGGTATATAAAAGTATGAATCTTTAAGATATAAAAATAAATAATCTCGAAACATTAATTTTTAATAATGATTTATGTAAAACACTTAAACTTTAGAACAAGGGAGCAATTCAAATGAATTTCTGAATTGCTCCCTTGTTCTATATCCTAGAACGCAAATTATTTATTTAACACTATTACATTGTGCAAAAATTGATTGCAAAAGGGACCGCTTTGATTATGTCGTTGACAGCACTATTTGTGACAGCTTGGGCAATTCTAAGCACCGAAAAAGTTGGATTAAGCGTCAGTGTTTCGTTTGATTCAGCGGTCACCGCCAAAGTCTATTTGGCTACTGACAGTAGTTCGGCGGTGGATTTCAAACAACCGAATCCAACTGTAACTGCTGAAAACTTTGCAAAAGCAAATTCGGCTTTGATTGTTGACACTTATTCAGGTGCAGCATCTCAAAAAGCCTCTT
>JAQUYQ010000081.1 GCA_028691795.1 Herbinix sp. | reverse complement strand
AGCCAATATCAGCAGCATTCTTAGCAACATCTGTTCCGGTAATTCCCATGGCACAGCCAATATCAGCAGCATTTAAAGCAGGTGCATCATTAACACCATCACCGGTCATTGCGACAACCTCACCTTGACTTTGGAATGCCTTAACAATTCGAACCTTATGTTCAGGAGATACCCTGGCAAATACACTATAGCGATTAATGTTAGAGGCTAGCTCTTCATTACTCATACGCGTTAATGCATCACCGGTAGTAGCTTCATCTTTATCTGTAAGAATACCGAGTTCTTTTGCAATAGCCTTTGCTGTCAGTATATGATCTCCGGTAATCATCACTGGCTTTATGCCTGCCTGCCGACATAAGTATACAGCATCCTTTACTTCCTCTCTTGGCGGATCAATCATACCGATTAAGCCAATAAAGGTTAAATCATTTTCAAGCTGAACGGGATCTGCTTTATAGCCCGTTTTTGGCAGGTTTTTATACGCTACGGCGATAACACGAAGAGCCTTTTCTGTCATGGCAGTATTCAATAGATTGAGACGGTTTTTGTCTTTATTAGTGAAGGGATACTGCTTCCCGTCTTGATAATATTCTGTGCATCGGTTAATCATAAAATCAAATGCACCCTTTGTGATACTCCGATAGGAATTATCGGAGGATTTATGTACTGTTGTCATCAATTTTCTACCAGAATCAAAGGGGATTTCATTTACTCTGTGATACGATCCATCAAGTTTATGCTTATTGGCCCCGGCATGATAAGCCGCCAGAACCAATGCTTTCTCAGTAGGTTCACCGGTTACGGTAACACTTTTTTTATCGATTTGAAGTATGGCATCATTACAAAGTGCAGCATGGGATAATAAAAAGGAACCAAAATCACTGTCGGGTTTTTCCTTACCATTAATAGAGCAAATTTGTGTTACGGTCATCACATTTTGTGTTAAGGTCCCGGTTTTATCTGAACATATTACCGTTGCGCTGCCCAGAGTTTCTACAGCAGGGAGTTTACGGATAACGGCATTTTTCTTTGCCATTCGCTGTACCCCTAAGGATAGCATTATGGTAACGATTGCCGGAAGACCTTCCGGTATTGCTGCAACGGCAAGGCTGACTGATGTCATAAACATATCAAAAATTGGCAGATGTTTTAGCAAACCGATAACGAATATGACAACACAGATAGAAACTGCTGCAATCCCAAGTACTTTTCCAGTTGAAGCCAGGCGCTTTTGCAAAGGAGTCATAGGGGTCTCATCCTCCATAATCAACTTTGCAATATGACCAACCTGAGTATTCATACCGGTATCGGTAACAACGGCAACCCCTCTGCCATAAGTAATCGTACTGGTTGCAAGAACAAGATTAATACGGTCGCCCAGATTTGTATCAGGGTTCAGCCGCAGCTCGGCTATTTTATCAACAGGATTTGATTCCCCGGTAAGAGATGCTTCTTCTGCCTTAAGATTAACAGCAGTAATCAGTCTTGCATCTGCCGGCACAAATCCTCCAGTTTCCAGTAAAATAATATCGCCGGGGACCAGGTATGCGGAATCAATTACAGAAACTTTGCCATCTCTTAGTACATGAGCTGAGGGTGCAGACATTTTTTTGAGAGCTTCCAAGGCTTTTTCCGCTCTGGCTTCCTGCATTACTCCCAGTGTTGCATTAACTATAATAATTATTAATATGATGACAGGATCAACAAAATCCGGTTCTCCGTCCAAGTAAGATACAATAAAGGACAGAATTGCCGCGAATATTAGAATAATGATCATAAAATCGGCAAATTGTTCGAAGAACTTTATTATGAGGCTTTTGCCCTTTTTTACTGCCAAAATATTTTTTCCGTAAGTCTGTTGTCTTTGTTTTACTTCATTTGCAGATAACCCCTGATCCAGCGAAACCCCTAATTTAGTTAAGGTCTCTTCTATGGATAAATTGTGCCAATTCATAGAGGTGCTCACTCCCGGTTAGGTAAATCTTCTTTTAATTATATGAAGACAGCTCATGAATATGTATGGATTGTATTTTCGGTATTGATTACATTAATAGTATAAGCAAATAGCCCACTACGATGCCGTAGTAAGCTATCTATTTTAAAAAGAGGATGGTAAGCGTTTTACTATTTAGAATAGTCGCTTAATAAGTTCTACTTCTTGTTTCTTTGTTTTCTTTTCCTCTTAACTATAAAATTAGTAATGAGTATGATAACGAATATAATCGCCACAGGAATCAAGTTATGTTTGTACCGGGCATAGTACTCGCCTACTTTTTGATAATTTTCTCGAAGGGTATATCCAAGACCAATCAGTAAGGTATTCCAAATTGAAATACCAATGGCGGAAGCGGCAAAATAGGTGATAGGATTTAATTTTGCTGCGCCGGCAATTAAAGCAATATAAGTACGAATTAAAGGGATAACTCGCCCGATACACACAGCGGCAGCTCCATGCTGTTTGAACTTTTCATATGCTGAGTCGATTCCTTTTTTTGTTTTGGGAAACTTACGAGTGATTGCGGTAATTATAGCGCCTCCTCCAAACCACCCAATGATATAGCATATCCCCGTACCGATTAATCCAGCGAGTATACTCAATGAAAGTATTACGAAAAAATTGGTATGGTTTATTGATGCTACAGCACCTGAAAATGGAAGTACGATTTCACTTGATACAGGAAAACAAGCATATTCCAACAATATTATAAAAAACATGGCAATTAAACCATATTGGTAGATAAGATTTGTAATAAAACTCATAAAAGCTCTCCCTTCTGGCGAAACAATGCGAATTTTATTTTTTATAATTCACACTAGCTCCTTTACTAAAAAATGATTATACTAAATATATTCGAAATACTTAAAAATCATGAAGCTTTCTTTGAGCTAATAATTTAGAATAGATGCTTTACAAACTAGATATTATTGTATGTATAATTATTTGTGATTTTCATGATAAATAACGGGAAAGATATATTCGAATTAATCTCTTTGCAAATCAGTCATTTATCCTTTAAATATCGCTTAAAATGGGACTTTTTATATAAAAACCTTGACAAATACTATGGTCATGATTATATTAAAATAATATTATACTTTATGCACGGTGCAAAAACCGTGCCTTTTATCGGAATTAAAAAACAACTTCCGATAACTAATATTGTAACAGCATGGATAAGGAGTAATAAGAGAACATGTGCTTACAGAGAGCTGCCGGTTGGTGGAAGGCAGCAGCAACAGACTCCCAACTCGCCTTTGAGCTCTCTGGCTGAACTTTAGTAAGCTGGAGCGGAATTCCCGTTATCGAAAAAAAGTGCGTATTCATTAGCATTCTTAGCTTAAATTACCTATTACAAGGGGAACGGATGCTTGAACCGATATGTATACGAAACAGAGTGGTACCACGGAAGTTGACCTTTCGTCTCTTTGATGAGGCGGAAGGTTTTTTGATGTGCCCAGTAATAGCAGAAGCGGCTATTTTTGTAACAGTTTTTCATTTACCACGAAATTATTATTATATTATAGGAGGAGATATTATGGCAGCACCTTATAATCATAAGGAAGTTGAAAAGAAATGGAGAAAGAATTGGGAGGCTAACCCTGTCAATGTAAATGATGGTAAAAAACCGAAGTATTACTGTCTTGATATGTTTCCGTATCCATCCGGAAGCGGTTTGCATGTAGGTCATTGGAGAGGTTATGTAATTAGTGATATCTGGAGCAGATATAAGATTTTGAAAGGCTACTATATCGTTCATCCCATGGGTTGGGATGCATTTGGACTTCCAGCAGAAAATTATGCGATTAAAATGGGCGTTCATCCAAGTAAATCAACAGCGGAGAATGTTGCTAATATAAAGAGACAGATTAATGAGATTGCAGCAATTTATGATTGGGATATGGAAGTTAACACGACCGACCCTAACTTCTATAAATGGACTCAGTGGATTTTTGTTAAAATGTTTAAGGCCGGTTTAGCATATGAGAAGCAAATGCCGATTAACTGGTGTCCTTCCTGTAAGACTGGGCTTGCAAATGAGGAAGTTGTAAACGGCGAATGTGAACGTTGCGGTTCTCCGGTTACTAAGAAAAATTTAAAACAGTGGATGTTGAAAATAACTGCTTATGCTGACCGTCTGTTAGAGGATCTGAATAAGTTAGACTGGCCGGAAAAGGTTAAGAAGATGCAGTCTGACTGGATCGGTAAAAGTTATGGTGCAGAGGTCGATTTCACAGTGGAAGGTACCGATAAAGCCATCCGAGTGTATACAACCAGACCGGATACACTGTATGGTGCAACCTTTATGGTTTTGGCTCCTGAGCATGCAATGGCAAAGGAACTTGCTACTGCTGATACCAAAGCAGATGTAGAGGATTATATTTTTAAATCCTCAATGAGATCTTCTGTTGACCGTATGCAGGATAAAGAAAAGACCGGTGTATTTACCGGAAGTTATGCTATAAATCCGATAACAAAGAAATTAATTCCAATTTGGCTGTCTGATTATGTACTTGCTGATTATGGTACCGGTGCAATCATGTGTGTTCCGGCTCATGATGACAGAGACTTTGATTTTGCTACCAAATTTGGTATTCCGATTATTCAGGTTATCTCACCGGATGGTAAGGAAAATCCCAATTTGACACAGGCTTATACGGAAACAGGTATTATGATCAATTCCGGTGAATGGACAGGAATGGATTCTAGCAAAGCGAAGAAGGAAGTTCCAGATCAGCTAGATAATTTGGGTATTGGTAAGAAGACAGTAAACTATAAGCTTCGTGACTGGGTATTTAGTAGACAGCGTTATTGGGGAGAGCCAATCCCGATTGTTCACTGCGAGCATTGTGGAGCAGTACCTGTTCCGGAGGATCAGCTGCCGTTATTACTCCCAGAGGTTGAAAAATATCAACCAACCGGTACCGGTGAATCACCTCTTGCAGATATTCATGAATGGGTTAATACAACTTGCCCGGCTTGTGGCGCTCCTGCAAAAAGAGAAACCAATACGATGCCTCAGTGGGCAGGATCTTCCTGGTATTTCTTACGTTATATTGATAATAAAAATGATAAAGAACTGGTATCCAAAGCAAAGGCTCATGAATATCTGCCTGTTGATATGTATATCGGAGGCGTAGAACATGCAGTACTTCATCTGCTTTACTCCAGATTCTATACAAAGTTCTTAAATGATATTGGTGTGGTTGATTTTGATGAACCTTTCACAAAGCTTTTCAACCAGGGTATGATTGGTAAGAACGGTGCAAAAATGAGCAAATCAAAGGGAAATGTTGTATCTCCGGATGCTCTTGTTAATGATTATGGCTGTGATTCTTTAAGAATGTATGAGCTTTTTGTTGGACCTCCGGAACTGGATTCCGAATGGGATGACAGAGGTATTGACGGTGTATACCGTTTTATTAACCGTTTCTATAATCTGGTTATGGATAATAAGGACAATACTGCAGCACCAACAGAAGAAATGGTTAAATTGCGTAACCGTATGGTATATGATATTACAGCCCGTTTGGAGTCCTTCAGTCTGAATACAGTTGTCAGCGGTTTTATGGAATACAACAACAAGATGAACGATATGGTTAAGAAAACCGGCGCTATAGATAAGGAAACTCTGGAAACAGCTGTTATTCTATTAGCTCCGTTCATTCCACATGTTAGTGCTGAATTATGGGAGCAGTTGGGTCATACCACCTCAATATTTACAAATACATGGCCTAGTTACGACGAAGAAAAGATGAAGGACAGTGAAATTGAGATTGCTGTTCAGATCAACGGAAAGACCAAGTCAACGATAATGGTTGCTGCGGATGCACCAAAGGATGTTATCATTACAACTTCAAAGGAAGCTATTGCAGATAAAATAACAGGAACTATCGTGAAAGAAATATATGTACCGGGCAAGATTGTCAATATCGTTGTAAAATAATTAAAAGTAAAAATACCATCGGTATAGAAATTGTAAATAGAGTTCTAGAGGCGGTTGCTTCACTAACATGATGTTTGTGAAGCAATCGCCTCTTTTAAATTAGCTAGGAGAACCGCTCGATCAATTACGTTTTACTGTTCTTAAAAGGCATTTGAAAGAAGCAATGATAGAGATATACTGAAGTTTATAAAGTTTTATAATAACAATTGTAATTGGCTGAAGGTTTACGGCATATATATGTCGGTAATAGGCTATTTTGTAATAAGGAGCCAAAATAAAGAGTTAAAAGAAATCTACCAATAGAATATGCAAAGAATTTTGCAAGAGTACCGAAAGAGTAAACAGGAGGAAGATATGGAAAATAAATTTAAATCAAATGTAATAACAATATTAGACTTGGATTATCAAAAATCAATCAGAGAAGCAAGCACAGTACAACTGTATAATGCAGTTTCTAAAGCTGCAATGAGAAATCTTGGAAAAGAATGGAGACTTAATATACCCGGTAAAAAGGTCTGCTACTTGTCGGCAGAGTTTTTAGTTGGCCGGCTGATTTATAGTAATCTCTACAATATGGGATTATTTAACCAGTTTAGTGAACTTATGAGTAAGAATAACTTAGATATCCGTATGTTTGAAGATATAGAGGATGCAGCCCTTGGAAATGGTGGCTTAGGGCGTTTGGCAGCCTGCTATCTGGATTCAGGCGCAACCATAGGTATTACACTGAATGGCTATGGCATCCGTTACAAATATGGTCTCTTTAAACAATATATAGAGAATGGTTTTCAAAAAGAAGTGCCTGATGATTGGCAGCGTTTTGGTGATCCTTGGTCTATCCGAAAAGAAGAAGAAAAGGTACGTATTGATTACAAAGGTCAGTCAGTATATGCAATACCTTATGACATGCCGATTATCGGATATGGTAATAGAAAAGTAAATACATTACGCTTATGGCAGGCAGAACCTTTGGAAAGCTTTAATTTTGAATTGTTTAATGAGCAAAAATATGATAAGGCAAATAGAAATAAAAATGAGGCAGAAGCAATCAGCAGTCTTCTTTATCCGAATGACAACACGGATGAAGGTAAGAAGTTAAGACTGAAACAGGAATACTTCTTTTCATCGGCGACGCTGAAAGATATTATTAGAAAATACAAGACAAAATTTGGTGAAGATTTTTCGCATTTTTCTGCGGAATATGCAATCCAGTTAAACGATACCCATCCCGTAGTAGCAATACCTGAATTAATCCGAATTTTAATGGAAGAAGAGAAAATAACTTTTGCAAAAGCACTACGTATTGCTAAGGAAACCTTTGCTTATACAAACCATACGGTTATGTCCGAAGCTCTGGAAAAATGGAATGCCACGTTATTTAAATCAGTACTTCCTAGGATTTATAAATATATTATATTAATTCAAAAGGCACTCCTAAAAGAATTATATGCATTAGGAAAAAATACTTGGGATGCACACAGACCTTATCTGATTATTGATAATAATACTATCCATATGGCGAAACTTGCAGTTTATGCAAGTCACTCAACAAATGGAGTAGCGGCAATTCATTCAGAAATATTGAAAAATGATGTTCTTAAAGATTGGTATGAATTATATCCGGCTCGCTTTAACAACAAAACGAACGGCATTACTCAGCGTAGATGGCTGGCAATTGCTAATATGGAGTTGTCTGGTTTTATCTCTGATAAAATCGGTAATTCTTGGGTAACTGATTTGGATCGCCTTAAGGGTCTTGAAAAATATTCTGATGATAAATCAGTCATTAAGCAGTTTGACGATATAAAACGAATTAAGAAAAGGCAGCTGTCCGAGTATATTTACAAACAAGAGGGTATTAGGATCAACCCTAACTTTATTTACGATATACAAGTAAAAAGACTACATGAATATAAGCGTCAATTATTGAATGCATTTTCAATTTTAGATATTTATTTTGGTCTAAAGGATGGAAGAATACAAGATTTTAATCCAACAGCCTTTATTTTTGGCGCAAAATCAGCGCCGGGTTATTTTAGAGCGAAAGCGATCATAAAATTTATTAATGAAGTTGCGAAGCTGATTGATCTTGATGAGGATGTTAAAGATAAGCTCCAGGTTGTCTTCATACAGAATTATAATGTATCTTACGCCGAAAAACTAGCACCGGCAGCGGATATTTCGGAACAGATTTCAACGGCAGGTACAGAGGCTTCTGGTACGGGCAATATGAAATTTATGTTAAACGGCGCAGTAACCCTTGGTACCTATGATGGTGCGAATATTGAGATTGTAGAACAGGCAGGAGAAGAGAATAATTATATCTTTGGTGCAAGAGTAGAAGATATTAGAAACATTAGCAATTCGTATCATGCAAGGTCAATTTACGAGCAAAATCCGAGAATTAAGAGAGTTCTTGATACCTTGGTCGATGGTACCGTTGATGATGAGAATACCGGAATGTTTATAGAACTGTATAATGCATTATTGAATGGAGCAAGTTGGCATAAACCGGATCATTATTATCTGCTTTTGGATTTCCTACCGTACTGTGATGCAAAGCTTACGGCAAATAGAGATTATTCCGATATGTATTCTTTCCGAAGAAAATGTTTTATGAATACCGCAAACGCAGGTAAATTCTCTAGTGATAGATCAGTAAGAGAATATGCAAATGAAATTTGGAATTAAGAGAGTTCCTGTCTCAATTAGATATTAATTATAGGGAAAATTGCGAGTGGCGTGAAGAATTTATGATGTTATATAAATTCTTCACGCCACTCGCAATACAACGTATTAAATTTTGTTTGTTTTAATTAATTACTTTCTGCTCGCCATCATTTTCTTCATCATTTCAAGCTGTGCTTTCTCTTTTGGTGTCATATTTTTCGTGAGAATTTCCATTAAAAGATCACTTTCATCATTTGAAAAAGTCATATTTTGCTGTTGAAGTTTTTTGTTGGCATTTACTAATAACGGGATTAATTTATCCATCGGTTTCCCATCTGCTTCTTTAACTAATTCCAACAAAATTGTCAGTTTACGGGGATCAATGTTATTCAGTTTTGGGTTATTGGTCCAAGATGTATCAGCCATCGCTACACTCCTTACTATCATCAGATTTACTATTATTATCATATGACATAGTATTCAAAAGCATGCTTAGGTTTTCGAAGGTACTTATCTGCTCGGGAGGTATCATTGTTTTCAACATATCAAACATCATATTATTCTTGCCTGAACCTGAATTGAAGGAAGAAGAGGTGGTATCCTTATTGAAGTCTGAAGCAGGCGCTTCCTCTGTGGTTGAAGTATCAGAATATTCAAAATGATTGGTAGTATTTTCGGAATCATTTGTATTTGTAGTGTTTTTTGATCCTTCAGAAGAAAAGTTATTACCAAAGCTTTGAAAGATAGATTCAAAGTTTAAACCGCTAAAATTGCCTGCGACATTTTCAGCATCATTACCGGAATCACCAGAGGGAAATCCTCCAAACTCCTGCATCGTTTTCATCGCAGACATCATATTATTATACATTTCAAACATTCGTTTCATATTAAAAATGTTTAGGATACGATCTACAATTTCACGTTCCTTTATATCTAAAACTGGTCTAACCCCTTTCAGTAAACCTTCTACGTCTATTTTACTACCTTGAAAGCCATAGGCAGCCAGATTGCCAGAATTGCCTACTGATTTAAGACTACCCATTAAATCCAATATCTTAGCAAATAATTCAGCCATACCTTTTGTCTTAGAATCAACAAAGGGAAGTGCAGCTTTTATGATATCTGCGGTATGATTAAAGTCTTGGTCTGCCATAGCTTCTCCCATTATACATACTTATTATATTATATTCATAGAAACGCTAATAATGACCCTTTTACTGAAGCAAGGGCACGAAACGGCATGTAAAAAGACATAAAAATACCTGCTATGCAGCACGCAGCAGGTATGATATTAATGATTAAGCTATGGTAAAGCAAGGTATAATTCGTCAATAGATGTATTTATAGGCTTTAAACGGGATAATTAAGATGTTCAGCATCTATATTATAAAGAATCTCATCAAGGAATTTCTGAGCATAATATTTCGCCAGACTTAAGTTCATATCGGAATAATTGCCACAATTAATCGCAGAAGCACCTGGAATTTCACCTTCAAAATCTCGGATGAATTCAAACATTTCTGTCAATAAAGGAACGATGTCCTTTGATTCATAATCTCCTCCGAGTAACAGATAGAACCCAGTTCTGCAGCCCATAGGTCCAAAATACACAGTCTTATCAGCGAAATCCTTATGGTTACGTAAATAGGTTGCAGCGAGGTGCTCGATAGTATGAACTTCACCGGTAAGCATAACCGGTTCAAAATTAGGACGTGTCATCCTAATGTCAAAGGTTGTAATTGTTTCACTACCGATTTTATCCTTTCTGGATACATATACTCCGCGAAGTAATCTCATATGGTCGATGGTAAAGCTTGCTATTTGTTTCATTTTATCCTGCCTTTCTATATCATTAAGTGATTTGAGATATTTGATTAATAATTGCCTGCATTTATCAATTGTATCATAAAGTTCACAGTAAGTGAACACGTTTTTATTTTTCATGTTTTAATAATATTATATATTATTAATCGTTTAATTGTAATATCTTGACGAAATTATATACGATTGCTATGATATATTATGTTACTGTTCACTCCCTATATTAATTCATTATGAAAAGTGACGAAATTTATTTTTTATTTTGTGCAAAAAACGAAGTGAGCAAGGTTATCGTATTGACGGTTTCCTTGCTTTTCTTTTTTTACCGT
>JAQUYQ010000080.1 GCA_028691795.1 Herbinix sp. | reverse complement strand
CTACATGAATACCTACGTTACTGCCTACAGGGAACAAATCAGTGGAATGAACCAACCATTCACGGCCATTTGCCATAACCTCCATCTCATAATGAACACCTTTAAATAGCAGAGAGGTAACTTGACCTGTTATGGTACCATCTTCAGGTTTTACCAAGTCAATATCCTCTGGACGAATTACAACATCCACAGGCTTATTCTTTCCAAAACCGATATCAACACAAGGGAAATTGGAACCAAGGATATTAACCAATTTATCTTCCACCATGGTAGAAGCAATGATATTACTGTCTCCGATAAAATCTGCGACAAATGCATTTTCAGGCTCATTGTAAATATGTTCGGGAGTACCGATTTGCTGTATGTAGCCTTGATTCATAACGACAATGGTATCAGACATCGTAAGTGCTTCCTCCTGATCATGCGTTACATAAACAAAGGTAATGCCTAACTCATTTTTTAACCTTATTAATTCATATTGCATATCCTGACGGAGTTTTAAATCCAATGCTCCTAGTGGTTCATCCAAAAGAAGTACCTTTGGTTCATTTACAATAGCTCTTGCGATGGCAATACGCTGTTGCTGCCCGCCACTTAAGGAATCGGGTATACGATTTTCAAAACCATCCAAGTTAACCAGTTTTAACGCGTACTTAATTTTATCGGATATATAAGCTTTGCTTTTCTTTTTAATTTTAAGACCAAAAGCAATATTTTCGGCGATTGTCATATGAGTAAAAAGAGCATATTTTTGAAACACAGTGTTTAATTGACGTTCATTCGGAGGACGCTTAGAAATATCGTTCCCTTCAAATATAACCTGACCATGATTGGGTGTTTCAAAACCTCCGATGATACGAAGCGTAGTTGTTTTACCACAGCCAGAGGGACCGAGAAGGGTTAAGAATTCATTTTCACGAATGTATAGGTTTAAATCATCGAGTACGACGGTCTCGCCAAATGATTTTGAGATATTAACAAGGTTGATTAATTTGTTGTCTGTCATCGGGGTTCCTCCTTATAAGTAAAAACTTTAAACCAAATAATATAAGATTAATTTTTATTGGATAACTTAATAAATTATACAGTTCAGTTAATTATTGCTTAAGGTTAAAAACTGGGAGGCGTTGATACCCATAAAAGAGTAGCACCTGTTTTCTCAGAAGCTGTAATATAATGCTGCTTATTGGCTGTAAAATAAAAGGATTCCCCTTTTTTAACCCGGTGGGTTCGATTACCAATATGAAGTATAATACTTCCGTTCAGGATATAACCGAATTCTTCACCTTCATGTGGATTATCGGGGTAGGTGGAACCGTTTGCATCAAGGTTAAGTAAAATAGGCTCCATCATGTTTTTTTGAGCATTTGGAATGATCCATTTCACCTCATTTTTAAGCTCGGCATCATATTTTTCAAAATAGTCTGATTTCTTAAATACTACCTGTTCGGCAGTCGTTCCACTGAAAAATTCCTCAAGATTAGTTCCAAGACACTGAAGAATATCCATAAGTGTTGCTATGGAGGGCGATGTAAGGTCCCGCTCCAACTGAGAAATAAACCCTTTTGATAACTCGGCTCGATCTGCTAGTTCTTCCTGTGTCAGACTTTTTTGAATACGTAATTCCTTGATTTTAGATCCGATATGCATGATGCGTTTCCTTTCAAATTCTTACTTAGAATAAACTTAAAGTTTAGTTACGCTAAACAGCAACAATATAAATTATACTAATATATTCACTGTTGTCAATAACTTTTCATAAAAAATTCCAATTGTTTCTTGGCCATTTATATAAAAATAGCAAGAAGTCTTTAAAAAAGATTATACAGCATGGAATATTTTGCTTATAAGAAACAACATTTCGTAACCTAGAAATAGGCTGCCTTACTTTATTATACTTCTTCGTATTGCATGTCTAACAAACTTTTGTTATATTAAAATAGAAATAAAGAAATACTTTATTATAAAATGAAATATATCATAAACAAGTTTATAATTTGTATGGAGGGAAAGATTTTAATCTTTATCTCAAGAAAGTTTGTGCCTGCGTAATCCCCAGCACAAACTTGGTATGCGCAAAAAAAATCGCAGGACTGAGGGAAATTATGAAAAACAATGGTAAAGTAATATTTAAGAAATTTGTAGTAGAAATAAAGAATAAGCTTATATTAAATTTGACAATATGGATTTGTTTGTTAGTTATCGCCGTATTAATTGGATTTTCTGACTTTCGAGTCATGGCTATTTTGGTTTTATTTGGTATTTTAATAGGATATATTAATATTAAAAATTGGCTCCAATACAAAATGGCGATGAAGAATATAAAAAGCCTCGAGAAATTTTATGCACAGTTAGATAAAGTAGATTTAGAACAATTTAAGGATTGGAAACTGATTATTACGGATGAATATGTTATAACTGCACATGAAAATATTCAAATTTTCCCTTTTACAAAAATAGATAACGTTGAAATAGGAATTCAGGAAGGCGGACTTAAACCGAATAAAAATATATTCGTTACTCTGAAAGGAGATTCTGAAAGGCATAAAATAGCACAGGCATATAGTACAGATGAAATTCCATCTGGTTTTTATAAAGCCTTTGAAACAATTCTGAAGAAGATTCAAGATAATAAATAATTATAGAAAAATAAGAGAATTATAGTAAATAATTAAGATTTGATATAGCCGTAATTTGGTTTATCAAATCTTAATTTTTTTGTATTAAATGTAAAATAGCCGGAAGGGTAAGAAATCCTGACGCGATTTAATCTCTGATCTATTGTAATACAAATACAAAACAAACACAAAAGAACATTATTGTTCAATTTAATAGATACATATTCGAATTTATAAAACTAAATAAAAGACATTGACAAAAACGAACACTTAATATACAATAAAAAATAACAACGAACATAAAAGAACATCTAATGTATAACGTGAATCTATGAAATAAATAAAAGAAATAACAAAAGAAATAAAATTAGAAATAAAATTAGAAATTATGCAAAAAACTAAGCAATGATGATGAGAAAGAAGGGATAATAATGCAGCAATGTATTGTGGTAGCCGATGATTTAACTGGTGCAAATGCAACTGGTGTGTTGCTAAAAAAGATGAATTTTAATACGTTCACTGTTTTAAACAATGAACGACTTGAATTAACAACACTAGCTGATTGTGACTGCTTGATGTATCCAACTAGTAGCAGAGGTGTAAGCAGTGAAATTGCTTATAATCGTGTATTTAATGTTACCAAGCTGTTTAAGGATCAAAATATCAGGGTATATGCAAAACGAATCGATAGTACGCTTCGTGGAAATTTGGGAAGTGAGACTGATGCAATTCTAGATGTTTTAGGTGAAGATTATATTGCAATTTCAGCACCATGTTTTCCAGAGTCAGGAAGAATTGTGATTGGCGGATATATGTTGGTGAATGGATTACCGTTGCATAAAACAGAAGTGGCATTAGACCCAAAAACACCTGTTACAACATCGGAAGTTGTGAAAGTTTTTGAACAGCAAAGCAAGTATCCAGTAACATCAATATTTATGAAAGATATGATGTTGGGAAAACATTATCTAGCAGATAAGATTAATGAGCTAATAAAAGAAGGCAACCGTACGATTGTATTTGACTGTGTAACTCATGAGGATCTTGATTTGATAGCTGATGCTGTTATATCAAGTGGCATAAAGTTTGTATCAGTTGATCCTGGTGTATTTACAGCAACTATTGCAAGGAAAATAATTATCCCAAGTGAAATGAAAACCAAAGATAAGATATTAGCTGTAGTAGGAAGTGTTAATCCAGTAACGAAAAATCAAATGGAAGAATTGTGGCTATCCCAGAAGACATTTAACATATTTGTAAAGACCAAAGAATTAATTGAGAGTGAAGAACGACGCGAATCTGAAATTGTTCGAATAGTTAATGAAGTTCTTAAAAATAGCCCTAGGTTCAAGGTTAGTACAGTAACCGGTGATGGGCTAATGCCTGAAAACAGAATTAACTTTAAAGGTTATATGGAAAGAGACAATAGTACGATTGATCAGCTTAGTGATAAGATTAATACTGCATTTGCTGAAATAACATACCGCATTTGTAAAAATGATGAAAACTTTAAAGGGCTATATACAAGCGGAGGAGATATAACAGTAGCAGTCTGTAAAAAGTTTGACACTGCAGGGCTGGATCTGTTAGATGAAGTATTACCTCTTGCTGCATATGGAAAGATATTAAAAGGTGAATTTGACGGATTGAAAATTGTTACTAAAGGCGGAATGGTAGGCCAGAACAATGCCATTAACAAATGTATCACATACTTAAAAGAAAAATTATTTATATAAAATAAATAATATGATAAATCGAAAGGATGATTATTATGATAAAACCGTTAATTGCTATACCTTTAGGAGATCCAGCTGGTGTAGGACCAGAAATAGTTGTAAAGTCAATTGCTAATAAGGAGGTTTTCGATAAAGCAAGATGTATCATTATCGGAGAGAAAAAAGTAATTGATATTGCTATCGAAATTTGTAAAGTAAACCTTAGAGTTAATGTAGTCGAAAGCCCAGAACAAGGAATTTATGAAGAAAATGTTCTGAATTTAATTGATTTGAGTAATGTTGATAGTTCAAAATTCGTATTTGGTAAAGTGAGTGGAATGTGTGGAAAAGCCGCATACGATTATATTGAAAAAAGCATTGAGTTAGCGAATGAAGGTAAGGTTGATGCTGTTTCAACTACACCTATTAACAAAGAGGCACTAAAGGCCGGACATATTAATTATATTGGTCATACAGAGATATTTGGTGCTTTAACTAATACGTCAGATCCACTAACAATGTTTGAAGTAAGAGGTATGAGAGTGTTTTTCTTAAGTAGACATGTTTCTTTAAGACAAGCATGCGATATGGTAAAGAAAGACAGAATTATGGACTATGTAGACAGATGTCAAGAAATGTTGAAAAAACTTGGTGTAACAGAAGGGACCATGGCAATTGCAGGACTCAATCCACATAGTGGGGAACATGGACTATTTGGAAATGAAGAAGTTGAGGAGGTTATGCCAGCAGTAAAAGAGTTAAATGAACAGGGATACAATGTAGCAGGACCAATTGGAGCGGACTCAGTATTCCATCAAGCATTACAGGGCAAATATAACAGCGTATTATCACTCTATCATGATCAGGGTCATATTGCGACAAAGACTCTTGATTTTGAACGAACGATAGCAATCACGGGAGGAATGCCAATATTACGTACATCAGTTGACCATGGTACCGCATTTGATATTGCAGGTACTGGTAAAGTAAGCGCAGTTAGTATGATTGAAGCTATTTTAATAGCAGTAAAATATTCACCGAACTTTAAAAAATAATAAATTGGAGGATTTAATTATGATAGGTGGACTTAGTGGGGAAAGAATGTTATTTGGATTAATTGTAGGTATCATTTTATTGATTTTTTTGGTATTAAAAACAAAAATTCATGCATTCTTAGCACTTATTATTGCCAGTGCTGTGGTTGGTGTAGTTGGTGGAATGCCTCTTACAGATATTAAATTAGAGAATGGAACGACCCTTGGTATAATGAATTCTATTAAAAATGGTTTTGGTAGTACACTTGGCAACATTGGTATTGTTATTGGTTTCGGTGTTATGATGGGACAATTGTTCGAAGCTACAGGTGCAGCTGAAAAAATGTCACAGTTTTTCTTAAAGATATTTGGTAAAAGACGTGAAGAAGAAGCAATGGCTTTCACAGGGTTCTTAGTTTCTATTCCTATTTTCTGTGATTCTGGTTTCGTTATTCTTGCACCTATTGCAAAAGCTATCTCAAAAGCTACTAAAAAATCTATGATTTCATTAGGAGTTGCACTTGCAGCAGGGTTAGTTATTACACATTCATTAGTTCCTCCTACACCAGGTCCATTAGGTGTTAGCGGTATCTTTGGTATTGATGCAGGAAAATTCATTTTACTTACTTTAGTGCTTGCAATTCCTATGACCATCGCATGTTTAATATATGCTAGATACATAGGAAAAAAACTATATCAGATTCCAAATGAAACAGGAGATGGATATGTTCGTGGAAAATATCAGGAAGCTGATTATTTAAATACATTTATAATGAATGATAAAAAATTACCTTCAGCAATTGAAGCATTTGGTCCAATTCTTTTACCTATAGTACTTATTTTAATTAGTACAGTAACTAGTGCTCTTAAGATGACGAGCGGCTTTATGGGAATATTCCAGTTCTTAGGATCTCCTATTATTGCAGTTGGTTTTGGCTTAATGCTTTCTATTTTTACACTTGGCAGAGGATTAGATAAAAAAACTGTATTAAAAGAAATGGAAAAAGGAATGGCATCTGCAGGTATCATCATGTTAGTAACCGGTGGTGGTGGTGCACTTGGTCAGATTATAAAAGACAGCGGACTTGGAATTTTTATGGCTGAAAATCTTGCAGCAACAGCGCTTCCAATTATAATCCTTCCATTTGTTATTGCTACGATTATGAGAGCAATCCAGGGTTCTGGTACAGTTGCTATGACAACAGCAGCTAGTATCTCAGCACCAATCATTATTGCCGCAGGAGTTAATCCATACCTTGGAGCAGTGGCATGTTGCGTGGGTTCATTATTCTTCAGTTACTTTAATGATAGTTATTTCTGGGTAGTTAACAGAACACTGGGAATTAGTGATACAAAAGAGCAGCTACAGGTGTGGTCAGTTACTACCACAATCGCGTGGGCAGTTGGATTTGTTGAGGTATTAGTATTGAGTATTTTTATTTAATCTGTTATGATTTAAGCATAGAGGTGATAATATGTTTATATCTGAACGACATAAAAAAATAATTGAAATGATCCAGGAAAATGGAAGTGTCCAAGTAGAAAATTTATCCTCTGAACTTGGTGTAAGTTTGATGACGATCAGAAGAGATCTTAAAAAACTAAAAGAGGAAGGCGTTATAGAACGCTGTTATGGTGGTGCTGTTATAAAGCAAGAAGTCACCTATGCAGATAAACAGATAAGCAATAAAGAAAGTAAGGAACGAATAGCATCTAAATGTGCTGAACAGGTAAAAGCAGATAATGTCGTATTTCTAGATGCAGGAACTACAACTTATGAAATAGCTGGAATGATTTCTTCCATACCAGGAATACTGGTTGTAACAAATGATCTTGAGATTGCACAGTTATTGAAAAACAGTGAGGTCGAACTAATCGTTTGTGGCGGAACAGTTCAAAAATCGACAGGAAGCATGTATGGTTATTACTCTACTCAGATGATGGAAAGCTTTCAATTTGATATTGGTTTTTTTGGAGCCGCATCAATAGATGGCAATATGCAAGTACTGACACCGACGATTGAAAAGGTATTTTTGAAGAGACTATTAATGAAAAATTGTAAGCAGTCATACTTAGCAGTTGATAATTCAAAATTCAATAAAAAGGCAATGAACAAAGTCTCAGATTTATCAGATTATAATGTGGTAGTAACGGATCATAAGTTTAGTGAAAATGAACTGGCCAGATTAGTTAAAGCTGGTGTTGAAATTATTTCCGTTTAAATTAATAAAAACATATTGGGCTGTCGCACTAAAAATTAACTGCTCCCTGTTAAGGCAAAGTCATTAAGTTATGCATTAGACAACACCCATTACTACGAAAACGATGAACTTACTTAAACAAGTTCATCGTTTTTTAACGGTTAATGTAACAGCAACTCTTATTTGGGAAGGAATATGCAATTGATTTAGTACCTATTTTCACATTTTTTATTGCATTATTTCTTATAAAACTCTTTTACTTTATTTATTTGAGAGGTCATTCCCATAAAAAGCTGGTCTACTAACGTTATCGCAACCATGGATTCTACAACCACCACAGCTCTTGGTACAATTACCGGGTCATGACGGCCTTGTATTTTAAGGTCTATATTTTCATGATCACGGTTAACCGTTTTCTGTGTTTTAAAAATAGAAGGGGTTGGTTTTATTGCAGCGCGAAGAATGATATTTGATCCATCACTCATACCGCCTAAAATACCTCCTGCATGATTAGTGGTTTTTAATATAGTATCATTCTCTTCAGTGATAAAGGGATCATTATTCTCGGCCCCGGTAAGTTCTGCTACGTGAAAGCCATCCCCGACTTCTACCCCCTTAACGGCACCAATGGACATAATCGCCTTTGCAAGAGAGGCATCCAGTTTTTCGAAAACAGGCTCTCCAATACCGACAGGCACTCCGGTTACAATACACTCAATGATACCGCCAACGGAATTGTAATCCTTCATCTGTTCAAGTAAATATTCTTCGGCTTTATCGGAAGCTTCCATATCAGGCATCGAAAGAGGACTTAAAGGTACATTATCAAGATCAGCTTTTGCTGGATCGATGGAAATAGGGCCAATGGCTTTTGTGTATGCCTGTACTTTGATGCCAAGCTCATTTAAAATCGCACAGGCAATTGCACCGGCAGCTACCCTTCCAATGGTTTCGCGCCCGGAGGAACGTCCGCCACCACGATAATCACGGAAGCCATATTTCTGATCAAAGCAGTAGTCTGCATGTCCGGGGCGGTAAGCTGGTGCTATATTATTATAATCCCCTGATTTTTGGTTTTCGTTATATACAACGAGCGAGATTGGAGTACCTGTAGTACGTCCTTCAAATATACCGGAAAGGATACTGACTTTGTCGTCTTCTTTTCGGGGTGTTGAATATTTGTTCTGACCCGGCTTTCTTCTATTAAGATATGCTTGGATATATTGCTCATCAAGCAAAAGGCCGGCAGGGCAGCCGTCGACAACGACCCCAATACCTTTGCCATGAGATTCTCCCCAAGTAGCGATTGTAAACAATGTTCCATATACGGATCCTGACATTTAGCCTCCATTCTGCCGCTCCACGGCGGTAATTTACCAATCAATTTTATGACCATACCTAGCAATAGTATAAAGGAAAAAATGATTAGATTCAATCGTTTTAAGGACATTTATATAAAATTATCATATATTGAAATGATAACACAATTTTGAGGCATGAAATGGGACAGCAGTTTAATCGCTCCGGGAGAAACTCCGGATTTCAATATGAGAATAGATATGATTCAGTACAAGGAAAATTCAAAGCAAACGAAGCTGATATCAAACAAAAAGGGAAAGATGATGATTTAATTTTTGAAGATAATACAGTTTATGAAATTGATCGAGAATGTTATGAAAGATTTAAGAGACAGAAAAGGCGTAAAGAATAGATGCATAATGAAGGCAAAAAGAAAAAGCTGCGATAAACGCAGCTTTTTCTTTACGTGTTACTTCAGATGATGTTAGTAGAGGGTCATGGTTTTAGAAGAGACCGCCTGATCCACCACAGCAGCAGAGTAGAAGTATGATAATCAAGATACAACCACAGCCGCCATCACTACCGCCACCTAATAAGCCGCCGCCGCTTCCGCCTAAAAATCCACCACTACCGCCACAACAGCATAATAAAAGTAGGATTATAATAATACAACTACAATTATTATCGCTTCCTCGGTCGTCGCAATGTGTTGCTTGTAAATCACTCATTGTAAGTTCCTCCTAATATTAATTACATTGTATCATATGTGGTTTAGCTTGACTGATTTCCTAATTTTTGAAATAAATTTAGTAATATTTGTTTCTTTTGCGACAAATAAACTCAAGGCAGTAGAGTAAATAAGTAATTTTTTGCAATATATCGTATTTAAATGGTATAATGACTAAGGTTATAACAAAATAATACTAATTTCATTATCATTATTTATAAGTAAAGAATCTCGATATGATATGATTTGATATAACATCATTAAGCAACAATTAGTTTACAAGGCATTTTTTTATTCAAATCACAATATATAACGAATACAGAAGTATTTGTTATAAACTATTTGAACACTAAAAAGTTGAATAATTTATACAGATTATCAGTGTATATTGGTAAAGCTGTCAGAATAGGATAATAAAAAAGACAGTGGGGCTTTGCAATGGTCAGGAAGCATAAGGTCCAGGTAATTGTACACTGTAATGAATATGAGAAGAGACAACAAGTTATAGAGAATTTGGGCGAAATAAAATATAAACTTCCTATGATTAATGCTTATGTTATAGAAGTGAATGAAGATCAATTGAAATTTATGAAATCAGTAGAAGGCCTTATAAATATGGAAGTGGATACCCATATAACAGCGCAAATGAACCGTGTAGGGGATATCATCGAAAGCCACTGGGCGCATGAACACAAATACTTAGGACGCGGAGTCGGTGTGGCTGTGGTAGATACCGGTATTGCGCTTCATAAAGATTTTCTTGAAGACGGCAATAGAGTAATTGCTTTTAAGGATTTCATCAATCAAAGACCCGAACCTTATGATGACAATGGACACGGTACCCATGTCGCTGGAATAATTGGCGGTAACGGATACTCTTCTAAAGGTAAATATAAAGGGGTTGCACCAGAATGCAATTTCATTGGAGTGAAGGTGCTGGATCATCGTGGAGACGGTAATATCTCCGATGTTCTTGCAGGACTACAATGGGTTATTGATAATCGTAAAGAATATAATATTAGAATAGTAAATATATCAGTAGGAACTTCAGCAAAGGATACCCTTGATGAAAACTCCTTACTAGTTCAAGGTGTAAATGCTGTATGGGATAATGGAATTGTTGTAGTTGTGGCTGCAGGAAATAACGGGCCCGGTCCGATGTCTATCTCAACTCCGGGTATTAGCAGAAAGGTTATAACGGTAGGTTCCTCCGATGACAATATATCTGCAGAAGTACATGGAAGCGGACGTACCAAGGATTATTCTGGCCGCGGACCTACACCATTTTGTATTAAAAAGCCGGATATTGTAGCACCTGGTTCGAATATAATATCATGTAATATCAGTCGTTATACTACTCGTACAAAAAATGGAGAGATACGTTTTACATCTACTGATTCACCGATGATGTATACGATAAAAAGCGGGACCTCGATGGCAACTCCGGTAGTATCAGGGGCAGTAGCTCTATTACTTAGTGCTCATCC
>JAQUYQ010000079.1 GCA_028691795.1 Herbinix sp. | reverse complement strand
TCATCACTGATATATCATAATGAAAATTTCTCATATACATCTTGTTAAGATGCATTTTGAAGTCCATGTGGAACTTCAATTTTTTAGAATTTTCAGGGTTGTTTTACTGTTCAATTATCAAGGTTCAATTGCTTGCAAATCCTTATTTTATCTGGCTTGCAGGCTTTTTCTATTTTCGCTTTCGCAACCGTTTGCCGCGTCAGCAAAAAGAAGTATATCATCTTGGGAAGATAAAGTCAACAACTTTTTAAAACTTTTTTATATCCAATATTTGGTACTCCTTTACCCTCTGCAAAACACTATAAAAGTGACCATTTAAAAAGTAAACTCCTTTCAAAATGGTCACCCTATATTCTGTATGAAAACTGTATTATATGAATACTTATACCCAACATCATGTATATGAACTAATATAATATTTCACCTTACGTAGCATATGAAAAATCCGCTTAGCCCCTATTTTAATTTCTTATTTCTATAATAAGCTCGCAACAAACCAAGTAAAAAACTTCAATGAGCAAGTTTATTTTACTAATCCTATCGCTTTCCATAAACTTATAAAAACATTTTGGCAGCGCTTGTTATAAAGCCTAAAAGGAAATTATTATTATAGATTAGGCTCAGTATTTGATCTTCACTAATCATAGCCATAGCTTTTTGGCCTAATTCGCTGCTTTGGAATACCGTAAGTACAATAAAGAAAAGCCATACTACAACCAGCCCATGTACTAAGCCTGCCAATAAGCCTGCAGTTTTATTAATTTGCTTAAGCAATGGCAACATGCTAATGATATCCAGTGCTATACTAATCACCCATAAAAGTATCAAAATTGTTATAAAGGTAACGGAAAAAGCCAATGCATTTATGATGATACCCATCAGGTAACTGCTGATATATCCGTTAAAACCGTTAACAGATAACTCCTTATATACCTCGGCATTATTATTTTCAATTAGTGAATTCTTTAAGGATTGCGGTAAAGATAATCCTTCTATCAAGGATACCTGATCATTTTTATCTGCTTTCTCCTCAATAAGTGGTAGCACTTTTTCAACTTTTGTAGAAATGTAATTACAAAGCTTATCATTACCCCGCATAAAATCATTGACATGAGGACTGATCCATATTGTTAATCCCAGCGCTATAACCATGGAGAACAGCGAAAATATAGTCTTGATCATACCCACTTTCATACCAATAAGCGAATTTACAACCAATATTGCTAAAACAACGATAAGTAACCAATTCATTTTTATACCCGAACCTTTCATTTTAATATCTATAACACAATTGAAGATTCTAATTCATATAATCATTTTATAGATTTCATAATTATGCTATAGCCTTCTTATTCACTTATTTGAATTTCCGATAGTTTGGTCTCATTGATTAAATAATACCGATCCAAATTATTGATAGGGTAAAAATCTGATATATTACCTTCAAAGGTATATTTAAATTTCACTTTTCCGTTCACCTTCATAATAATACAAGATGCATCGTCATACATAATGATTTCTTCATCTGTCATAAATATCCTTTTATAATCAAAATCCAGTGTTTTATCCAGAACTTTTTTCCCTGTTAAATTATAAAGCATCAGCCGTTTTGCAGTTCCATCCTCCGATTCAAGAACAACTCCTGTATAATTTTTATTATAAAGGATACTCTGAATCTTACCTTTCAGATTTTCTTCATGAACATCCTTGGATTTTTCCTTCATGGAATAGATCACAAATCCATTATTTTTATATACACAAACGGTATCATTATTTAAAAATGCCGCTCTCGGAGAGACAATTCCTTTATCAAAAATATATCCGCCTACAATTTGGTTGGTATAATTATCACCAACATCACCGAAGTTGTAGAATACAACATTACTGACTATATCACCCTCAGAGACTGAGAGATAAATAGCAACCAGCTTTTTTCCGTCGTCTGACAAACTGATATCCATCGGAAAGCCTGCATTGTTCACCGTATTTTTTGCTTCATCGAGTTTCGTGCCATCCGAATCATATAATATAATATAATTGGTATCTCCTTCTTCCATTAACGCAGCTACAACTCCTTGGTAGGCAACCTCTACTTTAACGATATCATACAGAGTAGCAAAGCTTCCAACCTCACCTTTTTCATTATAAATATGTACTGAATTATTACCCTTATCTGCAATAACAACATATTTACCACAGGTATCTGCTATTGGGTCCGACATTTCATAAGAACCATTCCATAGTGGATTTGCATCCTTATCATATGCCACAGCTCCGTCTTTTCCATATTTAATTACTGAACTTCCATAGCTTAAATAGCCAACTGCATTTTCACCCTTAATTTCAGTTGTTTTCATAACTTTATAGTCATGATAACTCCTGTTGTAAAGATTTATCAGATAGGCCACACCTACAACTGCTAATAGAAGGAGCAGTGAAATGATCATTATATTTCTTCTTCTTTTATATCGTTTTCTTCGGTTACTATATTCTTTATAAACTTGATTCTCGTTTTCTTTCGCCATAACCTACTCCCAAAGCAGTTTTCTTGAAAGTATTATAACTCATTTCTATACGAAAGGCACTAACTTTTTCATAAATTATAGAAATGAAGCTCCTATAATCAACACTATATCTATAATATGATGAGAACGTAGTGAGTAAATGCAAGCTTGCTTTGCATTTGCGATCGGAGTGAAGAGATTATGGCCACAATTCAGAATCTGGTAAGAACGTAGTGAACGGTTGCAAAAAATAACAAATATGAATTCAAGGAAAGTAATACACTCCTTGCTTCTTATGGGTTATTAATCTTGCAACCGCGCCAAAATTATCTATCTATTTATTATTTATTAAAGGTAGCATTTTTGTCTATGTATTAAGGGACGATCAATTTCTGCCCCACATAAATTAAATCCTGATCTTCGATACCATTGAGCTCCATGATACGATCTACCTTCGTATAGGTTTTATATAATTTATAACTGATATCCGCTAAGGTATCCCCGGTTCCAACCGTATAATAATTAACCTCTTTTTTCGCCGTATCAGAACTAGCCTTCTTCTGTGATGTATCCTTTGTTACCTCTGAAGTCTTAGTATCTTTTTTTGCTGGTGCCTCAGTGACTGTTGCTTTCTCTGCCAATTCTTTATCGGATACCGTTCCACTATCTTTACTATCTTCACTATCACTTTGACTCTTATCCTCTGCCAAAGGCTTAACATTTCCAGATACAACCTCAACCTCCAGATTACCTTCCTCTGTTACTGATGCATCCTCTAATGCTCCCTGTGTAATCGCTGCCTGGCCCTCTGTTACTGAATTAGTACTTGTTTCGGTAGAAGCATCTTTTTTAGAAGTAGTATCTTTTTCAGCGGCAGTATCTGTTTCTGCAGTAGTATCGCTATCTGCAAAGATTGCCTGGACCTCTTCCATATTCTTAGAGAGGTAATTTAACGTGTTTTGCATACTTTTCATCTGATCATAATTGCGCAGCATCGCCGCACCTACAATTAGAACTATCACTGCAAGTAAAGTCCCTGCTGCGTATATTAATTTTGTAATATTTTTGCTGTCCTCTTCCGGAGGTTTCTTATTCTGTATTACTGTTCTAATATCTTTGGAAATCTTATCATCATAGCCTTCATCACTACTCTGGGATTTCTTATGATCTATGATATAGGTTTGCATTTCTTCATTCTTTTCATAGTATATGTAATAGCCATCTTGACTGCAAAGCCGGTTGTTTTCATAGCTTAAGAAGGTTTCCTCCTTCTCCATATTGTCATAGGTCAGAAGGATTTTATCCTGTCCGGCAAAATTATCAACATGCGTCTTAAGAATTTTTTCTTCTTCTGATAAGAGATAACCCGGACCTCCGATAAACCAGCCTACAATTTCTGTTTCTACAAAATATTTCTTAATATCTTCATAAATTGTAGTCCATGTATCATTCGTAAAAACAATATCATTTACCGTATCAATTCCATTTACTTCCACAGCTCCGGAAATGAATATATTACGGCAGTTCTCAATCTTTATGCATTGCCCTACCAATACAGCGATACTACATCCGGCATAATCACCACCTGCTAACTGCTTAATAAAGGTCATAACATAATCTTCTACGTAAATCTTCTTGTTTATATTACTCTTTCCAACCTGCCTGATATTCTTTGGCATTTTAAAGGATGTCCCAGTTTGCCTTGACTTATCGCCTTCTCCATTGTCGTTACTGTATATTGTTTCTATCAAATTACTCACTCCTATTCCATACTGATTGATATCAAGTTTCCCCAAAATATAAAATAGCATAACATATGTGGGACAGGCTTTTTGTCATAATAGGTATACCCTTTTTCATAAGTTATCATCAGATTTCTACCTAATATAAGCGCAATCGGCTATATATGTAATATTATTCCATATGAATTGAAGGTTAAACCCGAAAAAACAGTAAATAATGTATTTCATATCCTAATATTGTATGTTTACTATGTCTATTCTATAAATATTTGGAAATACTTAATCTAAGTTAATTTATAACGCCCGCATCGCGGGCAATTGGAGGTATAATGAGCATTTTCATTAAAAATAAAAAAAGTGTATCTTATTTTAATTCTTCAGAAAAAAATATAGCTTACGAACTTGGCTGCACGTTATCGGAGTTGCTGAAAGAGCAAGTGCTTGCAAACAAAACTATTATATTCTTATGCATCGGCTCGGACAGAGCAACGGGTGACTGTCTTGGACCTATTATTGGATATAAACTTTCAAAATATAAGAAGTATCATAATTATGTAGTATACGGCACACTAGAAGATCCCGTTCACGCTAAGAATTTAAAAGATACCATCGAAATGATTTATCAAACACATCTGGATGCATATATTATTGCGATTGATGCTTCGCTTGGTAAGTCAAATCATATTGGATATATAACGCTTGGAGAAGGCCCGTTAAAACCGGGTGCCGGCGTTGATAAGGATTTACCTGAAGTAGGCGATATCTTTATTACCGGTATCGTTAATTTCTCCGGCTTTTTAGATAATATGCTTTTACAAACCACAAGACTCAATGTTGTAATGTCCATGGCCGATCAGATTTGCCTTGCAATAAATTACAGCATCAGTAAGCTTAAGGCGCTAACTGTCCAATAACTATCGGATCTTTCATTCGATTTTATAGAACAGAAAAAATGCGTTCAGTTATCGATCAAAAAGTAAGACAAACAAATATTTGTCAATCCCCTTCATTTGTCAATGAAAAAATTTGACAAACAAATAAATTTCCAATCCTCATCACTAATCAATGAAAAAGTTTGTCAAACAAATAAATTTCCAATCCCATTCCCTTGTCAGAAAAAGAAAATAAGGCTGCCTCAAAAGTATTTTGTAAATATACTTTTAAGACAGCCTTATTTTTATAATTAAATTTACTTCGCAGTTCAAAAACTAGAACATTGCTTTTAAAATCAGCATGTACTGCCTAAATGAAACCATTAGTTATGATGTTTTTAGGATGGCGCCTTATTTTCAGTTGGTACATTCACTTATGGATTTTGAATATGGTTTAGAGCTGAAAAAAGCATGTTTGACGAGCAGCGCGAGGAGTTTGCGTTTTTCAGCTCTGTTTTACCATATGATAAATTCATTAGTGAATTCCAACTTAAAATTGAAGCCAGAATGAAAATATCATATCTGATGGGTTCTTCACATACTTAAATGCTGATTTTTAAAGCATATCCACTACATTAATCTGCGAAATTTTTTAAGCTGATTTTTCTTTAAATAATGCAGCATTTCCCTTTTTCTTCTTCCACATAACCCAAAGTGGGCCGGCAATACATATTGTGGAGTAGCAACCGCTGATGGAACCAACTGCCATCGGTAATGCAAAGCTCTGTATAGATTCTATACTGTGTAAAAATGCTATGATATAAACCATACTTACGCTGACCATTACAGCAATGTTTGTATTAACGGAACGCATCATTGACTGAGTGATTGACAAATCCGCTATGGTTTCAACAGGTACTCCTGCTAAGGCTTTGTTGTTTTCTCTGATACGGTCATAAATTACGATAGTATCATTGATGGAGTAACCGAGTATACTCAGCGCCACCGCGACAAAGGATTCTCCGATTGGTATTCTAAAGATAACGCAGGTAAAGAATACGATTAGTACATCGTGGCACAATGCAACTAATGCCATCACTCCGGCGGAAAGACCGCCCATCATCTTAAATCGTATCCAAACATAAGCAACAATCAGAACGGCTGCAATAAGGATTGCCATGATTCCTTGGCGTAAGAATTTATCACCAAAAAACTTTTCCACCATTTGAGATTCGGAAAGTTTTAGCTTTGCATTGGGGAATTTAGCTTTTAAAGCGGCATCAAAAGTTTTCTGAACATTTGCATCAACTCCATATTCACCGGTTAAGTTGAATACAATCTTCTTTTCACCTGAGGTGTAATCTGTAGTAAGCTGAGTTGTTACTATTCTGTCCAATTGTTCCGTAGCAATATCTTCAGCAGCATTTTCATCTATTTCACCAACATAGGTATATTTGAGGATTGCACCGCCCTTAAATTGGATGTCAAGTATAACCCCTTCTGTTAAAGCAAAAATAATGCCAATTGCCATTATAGTTAAAGAAAATGCAAAGTAATACCAACGTTTACTATAAAATCCAATTATTTTATTATTTTTCATATGATACCCTCCTTGACCAGCAGGTATAAAGTGCAGGTTTTTGTAAAAATTTGAATGAACTCAAAGAACGTATCATCAGACGTGAACATGTAACACCTGCTATAAAGTTAAATACTATTCCGGTAAATAAAGTATAGCCAAAGGATAACAACGCTCCCGTTCCCATTGTCATCATGATAAATGCAACAATCAATACAGTAATATTACCATCAAAGATGGAAGAAAATGAACTCTTAAAACCTGCGGTTATTGCTGAAAGAATGCTTTTGCCAGACTTGATCTCTTCACTGATTCTTTCGGAAGCAATGACATTCGCATCAACGCCCATACCAATGGAAAGTATGATTCCGGCAATACCTTGTAATGTTAAGGTCATCTGCGGAACGGATAGTGAAAGCAGCTGTCCTGTTATTTGAATCAAAAGTGAAATACACGCAACAAAGCCCGGGAGGCGATAGTAGGCTATAAGCAGAACACAAATAATAGCAAAAGCAATAAATCCTGCCAAAACCATAACACTAAGTGCACCGGAACCCAAGGTAGGGCTTATAGCTGAATAATTCTTTGTAACCATGGAGAAAGGAAGTGCACCTGAATTAATCTTATCAGAAAGTGCCTTGGCCTCATCATAATCATCCATACCTGTTATTTCAGCTGTGCCACCCGTAATATGTGCACTTATTCTCGCTGTCTGTATCAAGGTCTCATCCATGAAAATATTCATTGGTTTACCCAGATATTGCTCGGTTACTTTACTTAACAATGCTGTACCCTTTTCATCAAAGGTAAGTTCTACCACATATTCACCTGTTTCCTTATTTAATGCAGGGCTGCTCTTCGAAACATGGGAACCCTCAATTAGAACTTCTCCATCCGAATTGCAGAAGGTAAGCTGTGCTGTCTGACCTAATTCAGCAATAGCACTCTCCGGATTGAAATTCTTTTCATCTGCTTTCCAAGGGAAATTTACAATTACATATCCGTTCTCCTTGTCTATTGTTACATCACGGTCCAATATACTCTTTTGGTCAAGACGTGTCTCTATGATGGCACGTGCTGATTCAAGTTCAGCTAACGTAGGCTTACGGTCTAATCCAACAGGTTGGAACGCTGCATTTACTCCTCCGCGAATATCTATACCATAACGCATATCCGGTGATCCTAATATCGTAAGATTTGAATTACCCATAGGAATATTCACTCCGAACATAGCCGTATATGCCATAAGTAATGCGATAATTAATACAATAAAAAATACTGGCTTTGTCTTTTTCGTTTTCATTCTTTCTTTCCCTTCCAATGTAATATTATAAACCTTTATAATTGTATAGCCTGCGGTGGTGCATGTCCGCCTTTTGAAATTGCAATAAGAGACAAATTCTGGTCTGTCTCTCTTATTAAATATCTTTTATAATGAACCAAAACACCGTAACCAGTTAGCAGCACAGCCAAGATATAAGAAACAATCGTTATTAGTTTTCTGCCCTCCTGCAAGCTACGATTTATGGTATGATTCGCTGTTACATCTGTTAATATTTCATTTTCTATTAAAATAGTAATTATGAAAGACCTTACATGATTTATTGGAGTATCTTTATCCGTCATGCTGCCTGACAAGCTTTTGCCAGACACCGAATTGCCGGTTTGGTTATATACAGAGGGAGTTAATATTAAGATCAGAAAAAACATAATGCCTAACAGAAATAAAATACAAGTAAACTGGCTTGTGCTTTTTCTGCTAATGGTCATATACTCACACCCCTCTTCCTAGATTATCGACTACGTCCATAATCTCTTCACTCCGATCACATATACAAGCAAGCTTGCATATATGCACTTGTCATAGATGATAGAATGCACGCTTAGCGAACTTTCTATTGTCATGAATAAAAAAATCCAGCATTGCTGAATTCTCTTATCGCACCATATTAAATTATCATATTTGGGGGCTTTTGTATATAAGAAAATAATAGTTTCAGTAAATATTGAAAAAAATGTATACGCTTAATTTGTCTTGCAACGGTTACAACGTCTACCGCTTCTGATTTTTGCCCCACACTTCTCACAAGCAAACCAAGCAGAAGCAGAATCATCTGAAAACTCCAACCTATCTTCCCGAATCCATTCAAACAGCTTTGAGGGAGTAATTTCATTATCCTCTGCAATCTGTGCTACACTTGCTTTAGGATTAGCCATGATATAGTCTTTTATTTGTTCAAATGTCTTTTCCTCATCAATATCCAAAGGCTTTAGAAGCCCTGCTTTTAAGATATTCTTCGGTTCCTCCTTATTTTCTAATAAAGATCTGGCACATTCTGGGCATATCTCTGGACCATATATATAATTAAATAGTCTTCTGCAGTTTTTGCAAACTCTTACGTCCATTTGACATCTCCTTTGTTTAGTACTCACTACTTTCTTATTATAAACGCAAGCTTTCAGGAAGTTGTCAATATCTCAGTCCTTTGCTTATCACGATAAGCAAAACTCGTGAATTTCATTCACTCGTTCGCGTTGCTCGGACTAAAATATTGACAACTTCTTGAAAGCAAGCTTTCAGGAAGTTGTCAATATCTCAGTCCTTTGCTTATCACGAATATTATAGCATATAACATAAAATATATAGGAGTGCTATAAGTCCTATATAAACGATTAAAAGCGGAAAAGTCTAATTCCCCTTTCCGCTTAATCTAATCTATTTATTCCATATTATTTTTTGGTAGCTGCACTGGTGATATCTTTGGTATCTTTGATTGAGGTGCTATATTAATACCCCTTGTAAGGTTTCCTACAGAGGTTTTTATATTTTTTTAGTTGTGAATTATATCTGTTTATTTACTATTTTATATTCGTTATCAAACTGAAAATGAGGACAAGCAAACTCAGCATAGCTTAAAAATTTTCCCATATCATCCTCATCCAAATTAATCTGGCATTCATAACAATCATATACTTCATCGAAAATATAGTTAATACAGCTATCGCAGCTTGTGTTTCCCTGCATATTCAATTCCCCTCTTTCTTTCGCAATCAGCTAAATGAGTAATCCATCCGAAACCTACTGTTTCGGATTTTATCATCTTTTCGTAATTTTACCATTTTTTTACACATAAATCAACCATTCACGATATAAATCATCAAATTAACTTTAAAATTTATTGATCACATATTAAAGGTACTTCTGTTACTCTGTGAATAACAAAAGCACCTTTACGAAAGTAATAAGTGGCAACTATTATTTTCTAATTATTAGGTCAATTCATTCTGTCCTAATCAGCTTTATAGGAACAGCAGTAGTCTGCATACTCTTTTACTATTACCTTAAATTCTGAATTAGCTGTAACAACAAAGCTTCCACCCTCTTTGTAGGTGTTAAAGGTTGTCTCTCCCGGTAAGCAAATATCCATTTCACCACCCAGAACTTCCATGGTCTCCTCAGCAGCGGTACCAAAGGTATACTCTCCTGGCATCATAAATCCTAAAGTCTTTCTCTCGCCATTCTTAAAATAGATAGTACGGCTGGTTACTTTTCCATCAAAATATACATTTGCTGCTTTTACTACATCAACATTTTCAAATTTCATATTATTATAGTCCCTTCGCCTTCTTTGTGCATGCTTTCATTGCTTCAATAACGCTGCTGCGCAGCCCTTTTTCTTCTAAAACACGTACCGCTTCAATCGTAGTTCCTCCCGGAGAACATACCATATCCTTTAACTCTCCAGGGTGTTTTCCTGTTTCCAAAACCATTTTTGCACTTCCTAAAACGGCTTGTGCAGCGAATTTATAAGCTTGCGCTCTAGGCATCCCATCTGCAACTGCAGCATCCGCCATTGCCTCTATAAACATAAATACATACGCAGGTGAGCTTCCACTTACGGATACAACTACATCCATCAGGTTTTCCGGTAAAACTTCTACCTTTCCAAAACCGCTTAATATGCTGCAAACGAGGTCCAGCTCCTCTTTTGTAACCAGATCATTGTGACAAGCTCCTGTGATTCCTTCACAAACAAGTGCAGGAGTGTTTGGCATACAACGAACAATTTTCACCGGCTTATCAAAGGTATCTCCCAACCAGCTCAAGGTTTTCCCTGGAGCAATCGTTACAATGATTTGAGATTCTGTAATGACATCTTTTATATCTTTAATTACCGTTTCATAATACTGTGGCTTTACAGCTAAAAACAGAATATCTGCTGCCAACGTAACCTCTTTATTGTCTTTACCTATCTGAATCTTTAAAGTTTCTTTTGCTTTTGCCAAAGCAGGAAGGTATGCATCCGATGCAAAGATATCCTCTGCCTTGCATATTTTATTACTAATAATACCGCCAATCATGGCTGAGGCCATATTACCACAGCCGATAAAGCCTAATTTCATAATTTCCTCCATTCCAACAGCTTTCGCATGCTCTTTAATTTCTTCCTATCTTACTTCTTTTGCTTGAAATTTGCAACTTCATTTACTGCATAAATAGAATTTATTAT
>JAQUYQ010000078.1 GCA_028691795.1 Herbinix sp. | reverse complement strand
CAAATTGCATCAAATATTTTTCTTTCTCCCGTCTTGATTTTATATACAATTTTACTATCCCAGTATTATCTATTTTTATTCACATTTTTAACCATAAATCATAAGTTAGTAATAAAATGAGAGGATTGAGGTCTATTTAATGAAACCAATTTTTAATCCTTATACTTATAAAAAAAACATACCCACTATGAGAGTATATCCAACACAGATGGAAACACAATCAATTGGACGACTACGTGTCCGCTGCACTACTGCCGGTCAAATTCCTGTTGCTAATGCCGCTGTTACGATTACTGCTCCGAACGATCCAAGCAAGGTTATCGATCAACTCACAACCGATGCCTCTGGTCTTACTGGCGAAGTAGAACTCGCTGCTCCACCGCTTGATTATAGTCTGGCACCTAACGAACCAATGCCTTATTCCGAATACGATGTACGTATATCAGCAGCAAACTTTGAAAATGCTGTGTATAATGGTATACAGATCTTGCCGGATGTCAGTGCTGAGCAGAGCTCCACTCTAGTTCCTTCTAAAATGGAGCCGACCGGAGCAGAAGAAGTAATTACGATTGGACCGCATACGCTTTATGGAGACTATCCACCAAAGATTCCGGAGGACGAAATCAAGCCAACCGGTGAAACGGGTGAAATTGTTCTTAGCCGCGTTGTAATACCGGAATTTGTCATTGTTCATGATGCTGCTCCAACGGTTGCTGCACAGAATTATTATGTTCGTTTTCGTGATTATATTAAAAATGTTGCCTCCAGTGAAATCTATGCAACTTGGCCGGAATCAACCATCTATGCTAATATACTTGCCATATTATCCTTCACTTTGAATCGTGTTTATACTGAGTGGTATAAAAATCAGGGTTTTAATTTTACAATAACCTCATCAACTGCTTATGACCACAAATGGATTCGCGGAAGGAACATATACGCGAATATTGGAGTCCTTGTTGATAATGTTTTCGTAAATTATTTATCTAGACCAAATGTAAAGCAGCCAATTTTAACACAGTACTGCGATGGTAACAGAACACAGTGCCCCGGCTGGATGACCCAATGGGGCTCAAAAACACTTGGAGATCAAGGCTATACCGCAATCCAGATTTTACGCAATTTCTATGGTAATTCCATTTATATTAATACTGCTACAGAAGTATCCGGTGTTCCAAAATCATGGCCCGGAGCTAATCTGACAATCGGTTCCAGTGGTGCCAGTGTACGAATGATACAAGAACAGCTAAATCGTATCGCTCAGGTATATACTGCAATTCCAACTATAGCAGTAGATGGAGCTTTCGGACCAAAGACCGCAGCTGCAGTTAAGGCGTTCCAACAGATCTTTGGCCTCCCTGTCACAGGTATCGTAGATATTGGGACCTGGTATAAAATCTCTGGAATCTATGTTGCTGTAACCAGAATGGCAGAATTATAATCGCAACGAAACATTTATCTCAATATTACCTTTAATAAGGAGAACGGCTATGTATCCAGACTATTCAAACAGATACCCAAGCAAGATGATTTGGCAAGCCAATTCACCTGTTACGAATAATAATTACAGAGTATATCCTGCTCAAACAAGTACTCAATCGCTAGGACGCCTGAGAGTCCGTGCAACAACCTCCAGCCTTGTTCCTGTAGCAAATGCGACGGTAAGTATTTCCTCCGCATCCACTCCGGAAACTATTCTAGAACAACTAACAACAGATGCTTCCGGACTAACGCGTGAAGTTGAACTGCCTGCACCTTCGCTTGATTACAGTATGGAACCTTCAACCGTGCAGCCTTATGCTGAATACACAATTAATATTACCTCTTCCGGGTATGATCCCCTAACTGTTCAGAATGCAGAGATTCTTCCAAATGTTACAGCACTTCAAGAATCCATCTTACGTACAGTAAGTCCTCAGGCTGGTGCGTCATTATATGTCATTCCTCCCCATACTCTTTATGGTGACTATCCTCCAAAGATAGCGGAAGCAGAAGTAAAGGAAACCAAAGAATCAGGTGAAATTGTTTTAAGTAAAGTTGTGATACCCGAATTTGTAATCGTCCATGACGGTCCCCCTACGGATACCTCAGCAGCAAATTATTATATCAGATTTCGTGATTATATTAAAAATGTCGCTTCCAGTGAAATCTATTCCACCTGGCCTGAGGCAACCATAACAGCCAATGTTCTAGCCATTTTATCCTTCACCTTAAACCGTGTTTATACCGAATGGTACAAAAACCAGGGTTTCAATTTTACAATAACCTCTTCAACTGCCTTTGATCACAAATGGATTCCTGGTAGAAATATTTTTAGTAACATCGGATTAATCGTTGATCAGTTATTTACGAATTATTTATCAAGGCCAAATGTAAAGCAGCCCATATTGACACAATACTGTGACGGCAATAAAGTCCAATGTCCAAACTGGATGACGCAATGGGGTTCCAAGTATTTGGGTGATCAAGGTCGCAGTGCAATTGATATACTTCGTAATTTCTATGGGAACTCAATTTATATTAATTCCGCTTCTGAAGTCTCCGGAGTTCCCTCCTCTTGGCCCGGAGCAAACCTCAATATAGGAGCGTCTGGTGCAAATGTAAGAATGATTCAGGAACAGCTTAATAAAATATCCGAAAAATATACTTCTATACCAAAAATTGCAGTCAACGGACAATTTAACGATCAGACTGCAAATGCAGTTAAAATATTTCAACAGACCTTTGACCTTCCGGCAAGCGGTATTGTTGATTTTCCGACATGGTATAAAATATCCGGAATCTATGTAGCTGTATCACGTATTGCAGAATAATAGAGAAGAATTGGAAATTTAATTCATACGCACTGTTAAGACCCATAACAAGATAAACTGAAAAGCTAATTCACATAGAATGAATCATCATAGGGCGGGATTTATAAAATCCCGCCCTATATTAGGTATGCAACTCATTCAAGTAAGTTTATAAATTCTTAGGTGAGTTACTTCTATATAATATTTGATTACTTTATTCTTCTGCTGCCATTTTCTTTATTTGCTTTAATGCATTTTGAACTGGAGGTACGAGTAATAAAAGAATTGTCGCCACTGCTTCCGGCACAATATAGGTTGCATTATAGCCCAAGGTATAAATCATCGGATTCATTCCCTCTGGTGCATAAGAAGCGAAGAAAACATAACCCGATATTACATGGCATACATATCTTCCGAAAACACCTATTAAGTAACCTTTTAATATGCCATACTTTGAATTTGAAAAAATTCCTGCAAGGCCAAGACATCCGAAAGCAATTGGGTAATCCAGAAGTAATTGAACCGGAAAGTATATGTACGGTTGTAAGATAAGATTAATAAATCCATAGGCAATACCGGTTATAATACCCGCTTTTGTACCATAAAGATAACCAATCAGACAGATAAAGAACATGCTAAATAAGGTGATAGATCCACCAAAGGGTAAGGAAGGTAACTTTATAAAAGATGTTACTACTGTAAGCGTTACTGCCATAGCAGAAAATGCTAATTGTTTTACACGTGTCTTCTTTTTATTGCCTGCAAAAGCTGCCATAGCAATAAATAGTAGTACTACAACAAGAAATAACGCTATATTACCTGCGGTAGTTGGGATGTAGGAAATACTACCCCCATCATTAACTGTTGTAATTAAGTAATCAAAAACCTTTTGAAACATAAAAAAATCCTCCTTTTCACTGCATCGGAGGGGGCCACTTGAATGCTTCCTTCCGCCGGGATTATCCGGATCAAGTAGTAAGGGTCAGTATGTAATAATCTCATACCTCTCAGCTTTGGGCTCCCCTAGCAAAAAAAATAATTATAATTTTGTACTGCCTTATCATAATCAATCTTCATGGAACTGTCAACCTATTATTTTAATTTTTTCGCTGTATCATAATAGGAGCGGTTGCTGAATAAAATGAAGCTAATAACATTAAATCCATACCTGTTATCAGCTTTTCAAATTTTTATGCTTTTGAGACTCCACCGAAAAAGTTCAAAATAACAACACCAATCACAATCAGTACTAATCCTCCCACACCCACCAGAGTGATTTTTTCTTTAAATATAGCCACTGAGATAATTGTGGTAACCAATATCCCTAATGCAGACCAGGTTGCATAAGCAATACTGAAATTTATCTTATCTAGTGATTTTGCCAAAAAGACAAAGGAAACAATGTACGCTAAGATACTTCCTGTAGCAGGCAGAATCTTGGTAAAGCCACTCGAGTATTTTAACATTGTTGTACCCAATAATTCACCTGCAATTGCAATCCCCAGAAATAAGTATTCCATAATAACACCTTTACCTTTCAAACTTTTTTTACGACCAACTTTGTAGTTACAATATATTTCCTTCCAGGTCAGTAGCATACATGAAATATCCAGATAGCACCTCTCATAATTTAATGTTATATAACTATTCCTATAGTATAACATATTTTCCTTTATATGTTAATTACTAATGTAAACAATAATACATTACAAACCTTTTTTAGATATAGAATACTACCAACTTATTGCTTCATCGCTAGTATTCTTGCGTTGATCAATGCAGAATACAATAACGCAAAAAAGAATGTAGCAAAGCACATTGTCAATTCATTTCCGGGTGAGTCTCATCGTCCCAGAAACTAGTTAAACTAAATGTTTTGCTACATCCCATATATATATAATATTTAATTCAACGAGATGAATTGACTTGTCAATTCACTTGTCATGAATTAAAAGCTACTGCGGCTTACATCATACCCATTCCACCAGCTCCGCCTGCAGGCATTGCAGGTTCATTGGTCTTGATATTAGCAACTACTGATTCTGTAGTTAATAAAGTAGATGCAACACTGGTTGCATTTTGCAGAGCGCTTCTCGCTACCTTAGTAGGATCAAGAATACCTGCTGTTACCATATCAACATACTCTTCTGTTAAAGCATTAAAGCCAGAACCCGGTTTGCTTTCTTTTACTTTGCTAATTACAACTGAGCCTTCTAAGCCTGCATTATAAACGATACTGTATAAAGGAGCTTCCAATGCTTTTAATATAATATTAGCACCTGTTTTCTCATCGCCATCTAACTTAGCTGCTAATGCTGCAACTTCCTTGGAAGCATGAATATATACAGAACCACCACCTGCAACAATACCTTCTTCTACTGCCGCTCTGGTAGCTGCAAGAGCATCTTCCATGCGAAGCTTGTTTTCCTTCATTTCTGTTTCAGTGGCTGCACCAACTCTGATTACAGCAACACCACCTGCAAGCTTTGCAAGTCTTTCCTGTAATTTTTCTTTATCGAATTCTGATGTAGTCTCTTCAATCTGTGCTCTGATCTGAGCAATTCTTGCATTAATATCTGCTTTATCGCCTTCACCGTCAACGATGATGGTATTTTCTTTTTGAATTTTAACAGATTTTGCACGACCAAGCTGTTCCAGAGTGGTTTCTTTTAAATCAAGACCTAATTCATCAGAAATTACTGTACCACCAGTCAAAATTGCAATATCCTGAAGCATTGCTTTTCTTCTATCACCATAACCAGGAGCCTTAACAGCTACAACGGTAAAGGTACCTCTTAATTTATTGATAACTAAGGTTGTGAGAGCCTCACCCTCTAAATCCTCAGCAATGATAAGTAGTCTAGCACCGCTTTGTACGATCTGCTCTAATACCGGTAAAATTTCCTGAATATTGGAAATCTTCTTATCGGTAATCAAAATATATGGATTATCAAGGTTAGCTTCCATCTTATCCATATCAGTACACATATAAGCAGAAACATATCCACGGTCAAACTGCATGCCTTCTACAAGGTCAAGCTCAGTCTTCATTGTCTTAGACTCTTCAATGGTAATAACGCCATCATTGGATACCTTTTCCATAGCATCTGCTACTAATTGTCCAACCTCGTCATCACCTGCGGATATAGCAGCTACTCTTGCGATCTGCTCTTTACCTTTTAAGGTTGAGCTCATTTTTAAAATTGCATCAACAGCTACGTCAGTAGCTTTCTTCATACCTTTTCTTAAAATAATCGGGTTAGCTCCAGCTGCTAAGTTTTTCATACCCTCAGTAATCATTGCCTGAGCAAGAACAGTTGCTGTTGTAGTGCCATCACCTGCTACATCGTTTGTCTTTGTAGCAACTTCCTTTACAAGCTGTGCGCCCATATTTTCAAATGGATCTTCTAATTCAATTTCCTTTGCAATCGTAACACCATCATTTGTAATCAAAGGTGCTCCATAAGATTTATCAAGTACTACGTTTCTTCCCTTCGGTCCGAGAGTAACCTTTACTGTATTCGCTAATTTATTAGCACCAATTTCAAGCGCTGCTCTTGCTTCTGCGCCGTATTTAATTTCTTTTGCCATCTTTTATCTCTCCTTCTTAATTAATCTTCTACTACTGCTACAATATCATTCTGTTTAACAATGATAAATTCTTCGTCTTCAAGTTTAACTTCTGTACCGGCATATTTTGAATAAATAACCTTATCGCCTACTTTAACCTGCATTACTACTTCTTTACCTTCGACAATCCCTCCGGGACCTACTGCGATAACCTCTGCCTGCTGGGGCTTTTCTTTTGCCTGACCAGGTAGTACGATACCTGATTTTGTTGTTTCTTCTGCAACTAATTGCTTTAATACTACCTTATCTCCTAAAGGTACAAGTTTCATATTATTTTCCTCCTTTTAATATATAGTTTAGTTCATTTTTTAGAATTATTAGCACTCAACGTAATCGAGTGCTAATCGTTGTTTATATATTAGTAAATTTGCTTTCATAATGCAACTTCATTTCCATTTAAATATCGTAGCAAATTTAATAATTTCTCTTTATATCTTACCTTAACTCATTATTTCTCATTTTTTCTTATTTTTACAAATATATAAAATAAAAATCATCTTTACACACAAGAAAAAGTTATCGCCAAACTGGCAATAACTTTTTTAATCCCTTCCATACTATTTTAGTATATTCCATAGTAGGAATTTTATACCACCATCTGTTAATATTCATAAGATAATCTACAAAACTAATCCTTCTATATTTAAAAAAATTATTCTAATATACTGTTCGTCTTCTGCATAGATCTTGGTAATGCATCCTTCGAATTCTTCCACGGTTCATCAGCATATCGATAATCAAATTTATCGATAAACCATTCTAAATCATCTCTTACACGTTTCATATTATCTAAATAAAGAGTATTTAAATCCTTCAAGAAATTGTTCAACTCTACTCCATTCAAATGTCCGGATGCTTCTTGATATAATATTTTATAATGAGTGGTACAGAAACCTTTCGTCGCTTTAAACTTATTACGGAATTCTTCTTCATTGTGATACAGATGGAATATCGTCGCAATATAGCGTTCAAAAGTGCCTTGTATCTTATCACATACAAAACAATTATCCTCAAGTGCATTTAAATAGGAAACCACCTCAGAGCATTCTTCCTTCTTCTTGAAGAAAGAAGGTCCTGCTATTTTAGTAACGGATGCAGAATATTTCTCAATATCCTTCACAATCTTATCCATATGAGTCTTCAAAATCAATGCCAGACCCAAACGATTTTGATTCTTATATAATTGTTCCAGATGCTTTTCACAAAAGCCTAAACGTGAGGTGGCTTCCCTGATATCATCCTCCATGTAACTTGGTCCCATGGTAAATTCGATTGCGTTCGTCTCTAATTTCTTTCTCATAATACAAACTGGACATTCACAGTCTGTCTCAAATGCTTCATGCACTGGTATTGTATATAGTTTTTCTTTCAACTTAAATACCTGCCTTTAGTAATTCTGATCTTTAATCAAATCCTTGATATCTCTTGCCTTCTGTTTAATACGTTCATTAGCGTCCCTAGATATCAATACCTTAGAGATCCATCTGTTGGCTTCATCATATTTGCCAGTTTTGCGAGCCAATTCTGCCATTAATAAAGTTATTGTTACTTCATCCATGCCGCACATCGGAAAACCTTCTTTAGTGAACGCTTCTTCAAAACCAACATATGCCTTCGTGATAAAGTCTAATTCTTCTTTTTCCAGTTCTACAATCTGCTCGCTATAATCAGGCAGATTCTTAGGTAAATGCTCTGACTTGCCTCTAATTACCCAAGCCGTTTTAAGACAGGTATATGCGCGCTCTGAAGTCTTAGATTTCTTAACAATTGCATTGACCAGTGCCAGCTTATGTCTTCCAATTGCATCATCATAATCAAAAATACTTGCTGTATCTTTAATTCCACGAAAAGCGGCTGAAATATTTTTTTTAATTAATGATGCCTGGGTTGCAGTAACATATTTAAAAAAACGATTCAATGCTCCAAAGCCACAATTAGGGCATACAATTGCATCATATTTTAAGGGATCCATTTTTTCATATATCGGTCTTAAATCGGTATCTAAAGCAAGAAGTTTCACCTTACCTGATTTTACTGTCTTTGATTTAAATTCCTTATCACAGACCGGACAGGTAAATGTTTTATCAAAAATAGTATCTTCTTCAGAAAATGAGGGTTTTGCATTCTCGTCCTGATTTTTTGAATTTTCCTTTCCCTTTTCCTCATAAACATCCATCCCAGACAAATTACCGAGTCCAAATGCTTCTAATCCTGAAAACAAATTAGCCAAAGCTAATCCTCCATTCCATATTGTATTTTCCTATATTTCCATATATGGTGCCATTTTTAGGCGTCTTAAAATTAATACCTAAAAGCTCACAACAAAATTCCTATTGATCTCATTTTGAATATTTTCAAAAGCAAATTATGTTGTTCAATTCACTTAAAGCTCACACATTTTTGTTATATTATTTATTCGGGTTGTATGAACTCTTCAAAGATACGATTCTGTTGAATACCGGTTTTTCTGAAGTAGAATCTTTAATGTCTAAGCAGAAAAATCCTTGTCTTAAAAATTGGAAGCTATCCGGTGCAACCGCTCCCGATATACTAGGCTCAACATAACACTCATTAATAACCTTAATCGAATTAGGGTTAAGATTTAAGCTGCCATCCTCATTATATACACCTTTTGCTTCATCAACAATGTTTTCATACAAACGAACTTCCGCCTTAACTGCAGTATCAGCAGCAACCCAGTGGATGGTACCTTTAACTTTTCTGCCATTAAAGCCAGAGCCGCTCTTTGTCTCAGGGTCATAAGTACAATGGACCTCGGTAACATTGCCGTTTTCATCCGTTACAAAATCTTGGCAGGTAACAAAATATGCATTCATCAGACGAACCTCATTACCGGGATATAAGCGGAAATATTTCTTTGCAGGCTCAATCATGAAGTCATCCCGTTCAATATAAAGGACTCTGCCAAATGGAACTTTTCTTGAACCCATCTCTTCGTTCTCTTGATTATTAGGGGCATCCAAATATTCAATCTGTCCTTGGGGATAATTCGTAATTACCAATTTAACCGGATCGAGAACAGCCATTATTCTTGGTTTCTTTAATTTTAAATCTTCACGGATACAATATTCCAACATTGCATAATCAACGGAGCTTTGGCTTTTTGATACGCCGCATAATTCCATGAACATCTGAATGGATTGTGGAGTAAAGCCTCTTCTTCTTAAAGCACTGATGGAAACAAGTCTAGGATCATCCCACCCATCAACAATTCCATCCTCTACCAATCTTTTAATATATCTCTTACCGGTAATTACGTTGGTCAGATACATCTTTGCAAATTCAATCTGCTTCGGCGGGCATTCATATTCGAGTTCTCTCACAACCCAGTCATATAAAGGACGATGATCCTCAAATTCTAAGGTACAGATGGAGTGAGTAATTCCTTCAATTGCATCCTCAATCGGATGAGCGAAATCATACATCGGATAAATGCACCATTTATCCCCTGTATTATGATGAGATATGGTAGCCACACGGTAAATAACCGGATCTCTCATATTAATATTAGGAGATGCCATATCAATCTTGGCACGAAGAACCTTAGAGCCATCGGCGAATTTACCTTCTCTCATATCTTCAAATAACTGCAGGTTTTCTTCTATACTTCTGTCACGATAAGGGCTGTTCTTTCCGGGTTCCGTTAAGGTACCGCGATATTCCTTAATCTCATCTGCTGTCAGATCGCAGACGAAAGCTTTCCCTTTCTTTATCAGCTTTATAGCTGCTTCATACATTTGGTCAAAATAATCAGACGCAAAAAACAGGCGATCTTCAAAATCCCCGCCCACCCATTTAACATCTTTAATTATTGAATCTACGAATTCCGTCTTTTCCTTGGTCGGATTAGTATCATCAAACCGCATATTAAACTTACCACCATATTTTTTAGCCAAGCCATAATTTATAAGTATTGATTTGGCATGTCCAATATGGAGATATCCATTCGGTTCCGGGGGAAATCTGGTAACAATATTCTTTACCTTTCCCTCTTCCAGATCCTTATCAATAATCATCTCAATAAAATTTTTGGAAACTATCTCTTTTACTTCTGTCTCATTATGATTGTCTTCTATACTATTTTTATTCTCCATGAAGAACCTCCTGGTAGATATTTTTATATGAATTGACAAGTTAGCCTAAGTCAACCAATTGTCGTAAACAAGATGAATTGGCAACAATTGAATTAAAAATCGAATTCACTTGTCATGAAATTCACTTGTCATGAATTATAGTCTAAATAATGATAAAAAATTCATTCAGAGGCTATATATGCAAGTTTTTTTCCTTTAATAATTACTTATGTTATATAATACCACAGTTTATCTTAACTTAAAAGTATGAAATTAAAAAATGCTATTCTATAAATAGTATCATATTAAAAAGAGGTTGCACTTAAAACTTTCATTTTATGAATGAAAGAAGCTTTAAGTCAACCTCATTGTAATTTCAAGATATAATTTTATTCTGCACGATAGAAAATAGTATCACCTATTATCTTATAATTTGAATAATGCTTCTTTACATAGCTTGCTAAGCTTTTATTTGAGAAACATAAGTAACTTCCGATGTTATTCTTACCTTCCAGAGCAGCTTTCGCTGCCTTGATCGACTTGTTCATCGCTTTCTTCTCAGCTGTCAGATTTGAACCAGTGAATTTACCGGTATCATAACTCTTTAAAGCTTTATCAAGTGCACTCACACCAGTTTTACTATTTTTAATAGTAACTGAAAACTGAACAGACCATTTGTGATCATATATAACTTCTTT
>JAQUYQ010000077.1 GCA_028691795.1 Herbinix sp. | reverse complement strand
TCACCGCTTCCTCCGGTTGCCATTCCATTATTACCTGAAACATTGATATACTTTCTTTCAGATTGTGTAACAATTGTACGCGCATCCTTAATCGCATATATCAAATTATTATTATAAGAACATTGACAGGCAGTGTCAACCAGATTATTGACAATTTCAGAAATTGGAACTCCGATTAATCGTGACAATTCCATCAAATGGGGCGTTATAATCAATTCCTCGTTCCGTAGGGATGCTAAGTAATTTAGTCTGCTTTGAATTACTTGAGTTGATATAGCAAGATCATTCCTCGATTCGTTTTGAATGGACTGATTTTCACTTGGTAATATATTTGTAATATGCAGATGGTTATTCATTAGCCTGGACAGCAAGGTAATACCGTCCGCATCTATGATAACCGGAACCTTCGCATATTTTATCACCATTTCTATTAAATTTTGTGCAGTCTGTGATAATCCTATACCCGGTCCTATTACTATTACATTAGCCCAAGCCAATTCCGCTAAAATCTTATTATTCCAATCCGCTGTTTCTGATGTCTCCTCATCATATGCGGCAATTATGGCCTCTGGAATCGAGGTCTGAAGTATCACACGATTATCCTTTGAAGTGAGCACCTTAACCAAACCTGCTCCACTGCGGTATGCTGCCTTGGCTGATAGGTATGCTGCTCCGCTCATTCCTTGACTTCCAGCTATAAGAAGGACTTTTCCAAAAGTTCCTTTATTACTGTAATTTTTCCTTGTTGGCAGTTTGCATAAATCTTCCCAATCATAATAAATAGTATCCGGATTTGCTTTAGTTGTTGCGATATTTGGAAACCCAATATCAGCTATCGAAATATTACCAGAATAATCAGCACCGGGATAGAATAGGAGTCCCTTTTTCTGATGACCAAAGGTAATGGTATAATCTGCATGAATTGCTGTATTCATCACTTTACCGTTATCAGCTGAAATACCCGATGGAATATCTACAGAATATACAGTACACACTCTTGAATTAATCTCATTGATTATCTCTTCATAAGCTCCAGTCACTGGTCTAGAGAGACCCACTCCAAAAATCGCATCAATTATTATATTATATTCATGAAGCTTGTTGCAGTTTTCTATTGTGATACCCAAATTCTTTGCGATTTCCATCTGAGCTCTCATTCCTGCAGTAGCTTTGTTTTCATCCCCAATTAAAAGAATAGCAACATGATAGCCCTGTAAATACAGAATTCTACCTGCTGCGATTCCATCTCCGCCATTATTCCCAGGACCACAAACTGCTAAAATGCGGTCTTCCTTTTTAATCTGTCTTTTCATTATGTCAGTAACTGCGATTGCCGCCCGTTCCATTAAAACAGCTTCCGGTATTTTTAATACCTTGATGGTATAATCATCAATCAATTTCATTTCCCTTGAATTAACAGCATATTTCATACAAATCTCCATTCTGCCGAAACCCTGCGAATTTGGGCGTCAGCACAATATTCACACTATCCTTCATGATACCGCATTATGGTAACTTAAATAGTATGCAAAAAGTAAACTAACGTGCTCTTATCTCAACCTTCCCCTATTACAAAAGCATTCGCATAATCTTTCGTATTCGAAATGGATACATGAATTACAGTAGTGCCTAGCTGCTTTGCCAATTCTGCAGCACATCCATACAAATTAACATAGGGCTTTCCCTCTAAGTTACGGAGTACCTCAATATCTTTTGGTGTAAATCCACGAAAACCAGTTCCAAGCATTTTAGACACCGCTTCCTTCACAGCAAAATTATCGGCAGCTTTTTTTACATCAAGATTAATCAGCTCCAATTCCTGCTCCGTATAATAGCGTTTTAAAAAATGCTCTTTTTGGCATGCCTTTACCACACGATTAATTTCGATTAAGTCCACACCAATTCCGGTAATCATCTTGCACCTATGCCTTTCACAATTATATGCGCTACTGCTTTGTTCCGTTCTCTTTATCGAACAGTTCCATAAGTTCAGCACCAAGTATATCGTGCATATAAGTATAAATCTTTGTATTTTTTGTTTCCAAATCCTGTTTAATCAATATCTTACGTTTTAATTCTTCTCTGATTGACGAAATCCATGCAGCAACTTCCTTCAATTCTGTTTTATTGATCTCCAGTTGAGTGTAAAAGTTCTTTATACTTTCTGACAATAATTCTTCGTTTTCCTTTTTGATTTGATAAGGGATATCGGCAAGCTCATCCATAGCAAATTCGATTTTTTCGTTAATCTCATTAATAAATTGCTTATTTTTATCGAGCTTCTTCTCTTTTGCTTTTCCAATCAAATCATTACCGACATCCATATTCTCCATGATATCCTTAATGAGGCCGTTTTTTAGCTTCTTCATATCCTTAATATCATTGACCAATTTCCCTTGTTTTTTAAGGAGGTTATTTACCTTTTGTTCAAGTTCTTGAATCTCCGGAGTCTTTTGATCTTCGGTAAATAATTCATGCCAGCGGTTGTCTATGGTAAGTATCGGTAGTTTTTTATCTTTTACGACTTTATCAAAATTGATATTATTTTCTTTCTTTCCCATACTAAGAACCCTCGACCTTCAACGACAATCTTTTGTAAGATTATATATCTTCATTTCCTGACAATCTGTAGGATAACTTCATCAGACTTTCTGCCAAATGTACATTCTCAACCGTTACATCCTTCGGTAAATTAAGATCCGTTGGTGCAAAATTCCAGATACCTCTGATACCCCATTTTGCAAGTTCTGCTGCAGTCCCGGGTGCTTTCGTCTTCGGAACAGTAATCGCTGCTATATCAACTTTATTATTCTTAATATACTCTTCCAGTTCATCACCGGACAGAACAGGAATTCCCCGTATCTGAGTGCCAATCAACTTTGGACTGATATCAAAAATACTTGTCACAAAAAATCCTCTACGTTCAAAATCCACATAATTAGCAAGAGCCTGTCCCAGATTACCAGCACCTATGATAATCACATTATAATTTGTATCAAGACCAAGAATTTTACCAATTTCAGAGTGAAGGTATTCTACATTATAACCATATCCCTGCTGTCCAAAACCGCCAAAATTATTCAAATCCTGCCTGATTTGGGAAGCTGTGACCTTCATCTTCTCACTAAGTTCCTTTGATGATATTCGTACCACATCTTTTTCCAATAAATCACCTAAATAACGGTAATATCTTGGTAATCTATTAATAACTGCTTTCGAAATTTCTTTCTTATACAATTGTTCTTCCTCCTTGTCAATAACCACTATTATAATAATTATATTTGATTGTTAATAATAAGTCAATGTTTTACTCTAATTGATAATTTATTGGATTTCTTTGGGGTTGCTTTGATATATGAAGATACCTAATTTTAGTAAATTCAAAGCTTATTTTAACTTATTCTTATCCTTCCTTTACTTGTACGATCTCATATGCTAAAATATATAGCAGTATAAAAAGACAAATAGATAAACCAATTTATCTGTAATGAATTGAATGAGGGATAAAGCAATGATACTTGCATGTAAAAACATAAATAAAGCGTTCGGTACTGCACAGATTCTGCAATCGGTTTCTTTTCATGTAAATGAAAAGGAAAAGGCTGCAATTGTCGGTATCAACGGTGCCGGAAAATCTACTTTACTTAAAATAATCATGAAAGAAATGCCGGCAGATGACGGTGAAGTCATTCTATCTAAGGGAAGTACGATCGGATATCTTGCACAACATCAGAACTTGTCATCTGATAATTCTATTCTAGATGAAATGTTAACCGTAAAACAGGATGTTATTGATCTAGACACTAACATAAGAGCTTTGGAACAAGATATGAAGCATGCCGAAGGATCAAAGCTCGATCAGATGCTTAGTACTTATACCCGTCTTATGCATGAATTTGAAACCAAAAACGGTTATGCCTATCAGAGTGAGGTAACCGGTATATTAAAAGGTCTAGGCTTTATAGAAGATGAATTTGTTAAGAAGGTAAATACCTTGTCTGGTGGTCAGAAAACCAGAATTGCGCTGGGTAAGCTTCTATTATCCAAGCCAGACATCATTCTTTTGGATGAGCCCACTAACCATTTGGATTTAATCTCTATTGCATGGCTGGAAACCTTCTTGCTAAATTATAACGGAGCGGTTATCGTCGTTGCTCATGACCGGTATTTTCTTGATAAGGTTGTATCCAAGGTGGTTGAACTTGACAATACCAAATGTCAGACGTTTGAAGGTAATTATACCGATTATGCGAATAAGAAATCAATGCTTCAGAATGCAATGCTCAAGCAGTATTTAAACCAGCAGCAGGAAATCAAGCATCAAGAAGAGGTTATTGCAAAGCTTCGTTCCTTTAACCGTGAAAAATCGATTAAGCGTGCCGATAGCCGGGAAAAGATGCTAGATAAAATAGAACGGGTTGATCGCCCCACCGACCATACAGAGATGCATTTTCACCTGGAGCCTCGTATCATGAGCGGTAATGATGTATTAACCGTGACCGACCTATCTAAATCCTATGAAGCCCTTACTTTATTTCGGGATTTAAATTTTGAAATCAAGCGTGGTGAGAAGGTTGCCATCATCGGTAATAACGGCACCGGTAAAACTACGATCTTAAAAATAATTAATGGACAGGTAGAGTCAGATGGCGGGAACATAAAACTGGGCTCTAAGGTTCATGTTGGCTATTATGATCAGGAGCATCAGGTTCTTGATCCCGATAAGACTTTATTTGATGAATTACAGGATGCTTATCCGCATCTTGATAATACTACCGTCCGGAATATTTTAGCTGCCTTCCTATTTACAGAGGACGATGTTTTTAAAAGGATTAAAGATATCAGTGGCGGTGAACGAGGCCGTGTGTCCTTGGCAAAACTGATGCTTTCTGAGGCCAATTTACTAATACTCGATGAGCCTACGAACCACTTAGATATTACCTCAAAAGAAATTCTCGAGAATGCCATTAATCATTATAGCGGTACTGTTTTGTACGTATCCCATGACCGATATTTTATTAATAAAACAGCCACAAGGATTATGGATCTGACAGAACAGACTTTGCTTAATTATATCGGTAATTACGACTATTACTTGGAGAAAAAGCCTGAGGTTGAAGCTGCAAACTTAGGTAAAATGAATGGATCACAAACCACTACTCCTTCTGGTAAGCCGGGAGCCTTCCCTACGGCCTTCCCCTACGGTTCCAATGTTTCTTCTATACAGGAGAATGAAAGCGAGAATAAGCAGAACTGGCAACAGCAGAAGGAAGAACAAGCACGAATTCGAAAGAGAAAAAGCGATCTAAAAAAGACCGAGGATGAAATCCATCAACTGGAAATACGTAATGATAAAATTGATACCCTTCTTACACAGGAAGAAATTTTTACGAATGTTTCTAAGCTTCTTGAATTGAACAATGAGAAAAAAACAATCGAAACCCGTCTCGAAGAGCTAATGGAGCTTTGGGAGCTCTTAGCGGCTGAAGAATAATCAACTATTATTAAATATATTAATAAACGAATATTTAAATAAAAAGGATGACCCATAAGATAATCAGTATGTGCTGTGTTAACCATACTATATTGATTTTATAGGACATCCTTTATTTTTTAAACATTTTACAGACCCTGATCACTAATATTCTTAATGGTATACTGCATATGCTCATGGGCTAGAACCTCAGCTAAATCTCCATCCCGCTTCTTTATCGCATCGAGTATAGCTGCATGTTCTAGACTTGATTTTGATGCTCTGCTGGGCATTGCCAACGTAATTTTACGAATTCTCTCTACATAATGGTGAAAATCAGAGAGTACATGATATAAAATCTTGCTTCCTGAGGCTTCATATATCAACTCATGAAATTTGTTATCTAATTCTACCATCTGCTCATGATGGTTACGACTGGCATGAAAATCTGACAAGTATAAAATCTCTTCCAAAGCTTCAATCTGAGCTTCTGTAATATGCTCACATGCCCATTTTGCACACAGGCCTTCCAGATAGGAACGTATCATATAGATGTCATGTATATCCTTGGAGGTTATACCGGTTACATAAGCTCCTTTATTTGGTATCATCGTAACCAAGCCTTCAAGTTCCAGCTGTCTTAGAGCTTCCCTAACCGGGGTACGACTGACACCGAGTTCTAAACCAATCGTATTCTCTTTCAGTTCTTCATTTTCATGATAGATTCCTGATAAGATATCCTCTCTAAGCTTATTAAAAACGCGCCCTCTTAAGGAGTAATTATCGTTCACATCTTTGTGAATGTTCAAATCTTCCAAGGAATTCCCTCCTTATTTAAAATACTTTAAGGAATTATATATTATTTCATGTTCTCAATTGTTTCCATTAAATAATCTGCAAACTGTGCTCCTGTTGCCCCAGTATTCCTACCGGTAGTAACAAGTTTTTTCTCTGTAACGGTACAGATATCAAGTGCACGATAAAGCTTATCTGCTTCCTTTGTATAACCAATATGTGCAAGTAACATAGCACCGGCGCGAATCATGCTGCATGGATCTGCATAGATATCTCTGCCTTCCTGTACCATACGTGGTGCAGAACCGTGAATTGCTTCAAACATAGAATATTTCTTACCGATATTGGCACTGCCTGCAGTACCTACACCACCTTGGAATTCAGCAGCTTCATCTGTAATAATATCACCGTAAAGGTTAGGAAGAACTACTACCTGGAAGTCTTTCCTTCTCTTTTCGTCTACAAGTTTAGCGGTCATAATATCAATGTACCAGTCATCTGAGGTTATCTGTGGATATTCCTTCGCTATTTCCCTAAAGATATCTAAGAACTTACCATCTGTTGTTTTAATAATATTTGCTTTTGTTACAGCAGTCACTCTGGTCTTACCATTCGCTTTTGCAAATTCAAAAGCTGCTCTGATAATTCTTTCAGTTCCCTGCGTTGTAGCAATCGTAAAGTCAACACCCAGATCTTCAGTTACATGAACGCCCTTACTACCAACTGCATAAGCACCTTCTGTATTCTCACGGTAAAAGGTCCAATCAATACCCTGCTCCGGAATTCTTACCGGTCTTACATTGGCAAATAAATCAAGTTCTTTCCTCATTGCTACATTGGCACTCTCAACGTTAGGCCACGGATCACCCTTTCTAGGAGTTGTTGTGGGGCCTTTTAAAATAACATGACATTTTTTAATGTCTTCTAAAACTGCCGGAGGAATTGCTGCATTTTCTGCTGCTCTTCTTTCAATTGTTAAACCATCAATTACCTGAAATAATACTTTACCTGATTTAATATCATCTTTTAAAAGATATTCTAAGATTCTCTGCGCTTGAGATGTGATTGAAGGACCAATTCCATCTCCGCCACAAACACCGATTTTAATCTGATCCAAAGAATTATAATCAATAAAATCTCCCTGTGCCTTCATATCTTCCACTCTCTGTAGTTGAGCTGTCAATAATTGTCCAAATTTTTCTTTTGCTGCTTCAATTTTGTCTGCGGTTGTCATAATAATACCTGCGCCTTTCCAGTATTTGAGAACGGATATTCCATCCATATTCATGATAAATTGGCAAGTCAATTCATTAATTATGAATTAAATCACCAACTATATACGAAAATGTAATTAGATGTTACCAGTCTGTTATCTTTAAACAAGATGAATTGCAAGCTAATTCATCTTGTCATTAATAGAATTGTATGATGTTTTGTTTTGAATGTCAATTTTTATACGAAAATATTTTTTACTAATCTCGTTAATTTTTGATGAATCACTGTTTTGAAATAATAATATCTAACTCTTTCTCAACAACATGGATTATATCAAGCAGCTCATCATCCGTTATTACAGTTACACGACCGGTTTCATATTCCTCATCAACCCACTCTTTAATTTTCATTACCATAGGATGGCCTTTATCAAGAGCTTTATCTCCCTTAAGTTTAAAGTAGGTATTCATCCAATGTGCAATTCCGGCAAGTCCTGAGGTATTGGACACTGCAACAAGTACCGGTCTGTTCAAGAATTTATCGGTATCAAATATATTGTAGATTTCTTCATTTTTAAGAAGTCCATCAGCATGAATTCCGGCACGAGTAACATTAAAATTCTTACCAACAAATGGTGTTCTGGACGGAACACGGTATCCAATTTCCTTCTCATAATAATCAGCCAGCTCTGTAATTACAGTAGTGTCCATACCATCCAAGGTACCTTTCAACTGAGCATATTCAAATACCATTGCTTCAAGAGGTGTATTACCGGTTCTTTCTCCAATTCCAAACAAGGAACAGTTTACTGCTCCTGCACCGTATAACCATGCAGTAGTTGAGTTAGTTACTGCTTTATAGAAATCATTATGTCCATGCCATTCTAACCATTTGGAAGGAACTCCTGCATGCATCATTAAACCGTAGATAATGCCCTGCACGGATCTCGGCATAACTGCACCGGCAAAGTTAACACCATATCCCATCGTATCGCATGCTCTTATTTTTACAGGAATATTATATTCTTCACTCAGCTTCATCAGTTCATGACAGAATGGAATTACAAAACCATGAAGATCAGAACGTGTAATATCCTCAAGATGACATCTTGCTGCAATACCTGTATCAAGGCATTCCCTTACAATACTTAAGTAATGGTTCATTGCTTCTTTTCTGGTCATCTTCATTTTATAAAAAATGTGATAGTCAGAACAGCTTACTAAAATTCCTGTCTCTTTCATTCCAATTTCTTTAACAAGCTCAAAATCCTTCTTGCTTGCTCTAATCCAGGACGTTATTTCTGGAAACTCATAACCTTTTTCCATACAACGATAAACAGCATCTCGATCTTTTTTACTGTATAAGAAAAACTCGCTTTGGCGGATAATACCCTTTGGGCCGCCCAAACGGTGGAAGTATTCATACATAGTTACTATCTGCTCTGTTGTATAAGGTGCTCTGGATTGTTGCCCATCACGGAAGGTAGTATCTGTAATAAATATCTCATCCGGAAGATTATGAGGTACAATACGATCATTGAACGCTATCTTGGGTATCTCATCATAAGGGAACAGATTACGAAATGTGTTTGGTTCCTCAACATCTACAAGGGAATAAATTGGTTCCTCCAGCTGAAGCAAATTGTTATGTGGGTTTATAAATACTTGTCTTTGATCCATAATCATCGTTCTCCAATCTATTATGAAATATAAATTTGTTTTATTGTATACAATTATACTTGTATTGTCAATAATAATTAAATTATTTTTACAAATAGCTTCTGAATATGCCAAGAAGATACTCTAAACCCATTGTAAAACCTAGAAATGAGAAAGGACCTTCCTTGTATGAGGAAAGTCCTTTCTCATTTCTAGATATGTATGTTCAAAAATGTACTATCAAAATATTTTCATTATAAATTCATAAACAATCGGTATTAATACAGCAGGCAGTATGTTACCGCACTTGATTTTTTTACCGAAGACCATATTGATTCCTATACCGAAGATTAAGACAGAACCAATAAAAGAAATATTCAGTATTAACGAATCACTTAAATATGGTTCAATATATTTTGCCAATATAGTTATTACTCCTTGGTATATGCCCAATGGAATAATGGAAAAAAATACTCCGATACCAAGGGTCGAAGCAATAAAAATTGATACCGTTCCATCAATAATCGCTTTGGCAAAAAGTGTTGATGCATCCCCTGATAAACCATCTTTTAGGGAACCAATGATAGCCATTGCTCCGATACAGAACAATAAAGAGCTGCTAACGAAACCCTCTACAAAATTCTGTCCTTTCTCTCCTTTGACTTTAAGGGAAGTTTTAATAAACTCACCCATTCCTTCCAGTTTATCTTCGATATTAATAATTTCACCTAGAAAAGCACCTAATGCAAGTGATATTATCATCAGCATTATATTAGCTGTTTCAAGACCATCACCCTTAACTTTTAATATTCCTTGAAGTGCGCCGCTAATTCCAATAAACATAACAGCAAGTCCCAAAGCATTCATTATTGTATCCTTAAATCTCTGCTGAAGTCCCCCCTTAATTATAATCCCGACTGTCGATCCGATAATAATAGCAGCCATATTTGCAAGTGTACCTAATCCGACCATCTTATCTCCTAACCTACTATATATTCCATATGCATATTTACCTATCGTTAACTATCTATAAAGTTTTGCTTATTCTATTGTTTGATTATACCAGTCCTGTCGTCTGCTCCACTTCCCTTAAGGCGTAAATCGTTTTCTGAAGCAAATCTTCCAGTTCCCAGCCCAGCATCTGTGTACCTCTCTCAATTACTTCTCTGGAGCAGCCTGCTGCAAACTTTGGAGTTTTATATTTTTTCTTTACGGAACTTATTTCAAGATCCATAAGACTTTTGGATGGACGCATAATGGCAACTGCACCGATTAAACCAGTTAATTCATCCACTGCATATAATACCTTTTCCATCTCATGTTCCGGCTTAATCTCAACCGTTAATGCATAACCATGACTGGCGGTAGCGCGATTAATTCTGTCATCAATTCCCCTGTCACGAAGAATTTCCTGACTTTTGATGCAATGCTCATTGGGATAATTTTCAAAATCCAAATCATGCAGTAACCCTACTATGCCCCAAAACTCTTCCTCATCACCATAACCAAGTTCCTTAGCAAAATATTTCATAACGCCTTCCACTACTCTTGCATGTTTTAAATGGAATTCGTCCTTATTATATTCTGTTAGCAATTCCCATGCTTCTTCTCTTGTCAGTATCTTACCCATATGCTTCATCCTTTCTGTTATCTAATTCTTATCTTTTATTTTCTTTAACTTTTATTTTCTTTATCTTTTATTGTTTTATTTTTTATAATCTTACACCACAAAGATCTTTAATCACTTCACCTGCAATAATTAATCCTGCTACAGAAGGTACAAATGCATTGCTTCCGGGGATTTGACGTCTTACCGTACATTTTCTCTCTGCTCCAGGCGGACAGATACAATGACTTTTGCAGCTGATTGCCATATCCTCCAGAGGTTTTCTCGCAGGCTCCTGTGAATAAACTACCTTAAGTTTTTTGACACCTCTTACCTTTAATTCTTTTCTCATTACTTTTGCAAGAGGACATATTGATGTTTTATATATATCTGTAACTTCAAATCGTGTAGGATCTAGCTTATTACCCGCACCCATACAGCTGATGATCGGAATACTCTTATCTTGAGCACGCAGAATCATTTCAATCTTAGCTGATACCGTATCAAT
>JAQUYQ010000272.1 GCA_028691795.1 Herbinix sp. | reverse complement strand
ATGTATCCGCCATATTTGATTGTTTTGATTCCGCTGTTCTAGGTCTTTCTATGGATACCAACATGAAAGCATCTTTGTGTGAACAAACACTGAAAAATGCCTTTCTTGCATATCCTGATATCAATGGCGCAATCCTACATAGTGATAGAGGAACACAATATACAAGCAAACTTTATCGTAAGGCTATTAAGAAATATGGTATCCAGCAAAGTATGAATAGTGCTGGCGGGAGATGTCATGATAATGCCCGTTGTGAAAACATGTGGGCAAGTTTAAAAGAAGAATTACTTTATAATCGTTACAATACAAGTGAAATGACAGTAGCAGATCTTAAATCACTTATCTAGAGGTACTTCATCAGCTACTGGAATAACAGAAGGATCTGCTCTACCAACGGCGGGCTTCCTCCCCTGGTTAAGAGGCAAAAGTATTATTCATCTTTACAAGGTGCAGCATAGATCGAAGGTTCTTAAGAAGAAAGTGTAAAGTAATATTGACAATATCAGATATAGCAATTATATGCAGTTCGATAAATGGGAATTTGTAATGGAAAACACTGAACTTCAAGTATAACTATTTAAGCAATTAAAAGGAACTTTGAGTGAGAAAGGAGAAAATCATGGCAAAAGATGATTTAACTAGACTGGAATTAGCTGGTGTACCAAAAATTCAGTATCCTTATACTGCTACAGCAAACGTAGCATCAGATATCCAGGAACATATTAACAAATATAATAAAATATCACAGCAGATGGGCGAAGAAGTTTATAATAATCGTCAAAGAATGCAAAAGGCAATTGAGCAGACGGCAATCAATACTTCCGAAACTAATGTTCAATTAAAGAAAGTTGTGGAAAATCAAAATTCATATATTGATGTCTTGAAGGATCAGTTATCCGCACAGAAGCAACAACTTGAACTTGATGAACAGCAGTTGACTATCCTCAAAAATATTTTTAAATCTGGAGTAGATGGAGTAGCTATTGAAAAGGAAATTATGAAACTTATTCAGGATCAAATAGATTCAAGTCACCCGTTGTGGGATTATGTCAAGGATAAAGGTGGGGATATTGTGGTGGCTGGCGTAACAGCTGGGGGGGCCTGTTATATACAGTGCTATTAAAATATATTTAGCATCAAAAGGAATACAGTTGACGTAATAGATATTAAGATCAATTAATTGTCAGAATATACTTGGCACGATTCACTGCAAATTACATGTCTTTTTTTATTGAGTGAGAACGATCACTATCTGTACTTCTATATATTACATCATGTAGTGTAGCCTAAATTCATGAACCTATATGCAAACTTCATTTGATGTTTACACAACGGAACCAGATTGAGAGATACACAGTAGTACCATAATAAGAAGTTCGAAGAACTACATATTTTAGAAAGATCTTGATATAATAGGGCATTAGGCGGTGATGATAAATTAATAATATACAAGTAATTATATGGTTTTTTCCTATACTTTTTATTTTCCATGATTTTGAAGAAATAATTTTCATGCAAGTGTGGATACGTAAGAATAAAACCTATTTATATGTGAGATTTCCGGCATTAGCAAAAAAATTACTACCGCATTTTGATAATATTACAACAGCATCTTTTGCTTTTGGAGTAGCAGAAGAATTTATTTTAATTAGTATAATTACAGTTGTTTCCTATATAATGAATCGGTATAGTCTGTGGATAGGCTTATTTATTGCTTTTACTTTACATTTGTTAATACATTGTTTTCAGACACTGATAGTAAGAAAATATGTTCCTGCTATTGTTACCAGCATTATTTGTTTGCCTATCTGTATTTATATTATTAAGCAAATAATACAAGTAGCTACATTAAATACCATCATTTTATATTCTATTTTGGGATTTATAATTATGGTAATCAATTTAGGTATGATTCACAAGGGCATGAGTATATTCAGCAAATGGTTAGCTCGATATGAACATCAAAATTAATGTTTACACGCTGAATCACACAGTGCATAGAGAATGCATTGCAAGACCCTGTGGTAATTGTTTTAATTGGGATTATTTTTCGAGGGGTGTACAAAATGTGGCGTTTATTTGAAGATGGGGAGACATTAGGTCAAGTGGGTTCGAAAAATGGAATTATTATTGTTGATGAAGTATATGACAATAGTTGTAGGATTACGATTGAAAAGGGTGGATGTACTGCCCCTTTTAGTATATCTTGTGGTGTTTATGGATTAATGTGTCACACTGCGTTCTCTAAAAGAGAATCAGACGTAAAAAGTAAATACCAAAATATGAAGCAGGAACTCCAAGCATTTATTGAATCAAACGATAATGAAACTGACTGGTGTGAGATGTTCACCACAAAATGGTAATCATGCGGGAATCAAATATGGATTGCCCATTATGAGTAGTGAATTATCCGAGTAAAGGCTCAGAAAAAAAGGCAACCGAGTAGAGACCCAGTTGCCTTTGGTTGGATAATTCCATAGCGCGAAACCGCGAACGGATTACATATGCTATGGGAAAA
>JAQUYQ010000271.1 GCA_028691795.1 Herbinix sp. | reverse complement strand
TTTTCTAAAATGTCGGTATCAGGTATGAGTATTGCGCCATCAATATGTCCAGTGTTAAATTCCTCTTCGGTTCTAACGTCTAAAATTGTAATAGCACTGTCCTTATCCATCATATCTTTTGCTTCTTTTGCGGTTATTGTGGAATAATCAGAAGCAGCGGAATCATTTTTAAAGCTACATGCACTTAAAGTGGTTATTATGAGGAATAGAAATAATATCAATAAATTTTTGTTTTTCATAATACAAACTCCTTCTAGTATAAAACTCAATTGTGTAATGACAGTTATGATTAGACCAATACTAGTGCTTGCCGAGGACAGAAATTCGTACATTTTCCACAACGGATACAGGCTTCAAGATCAACAGTAGGTGCATCAAATCCTGTTTGCTTTAATGCATTTACCGGACAGATAGGTACGGATGGACAGGGGTGGTTCTGTGGACAGTTTTCTTTTAAAACAACTAACGTTTTTGTATTCATATTTATCATCCTTTCGTATATTAATAATTTCTTATCTAATTATACAATGATTAAACAGTACTATCTGTAACACAATCACATTCAGGTATATCCATGTAAAAACATGTTGTTATTTACCATTACATAATTTCATGAATTCTAGAGAAGCAGGGGAAAGAAACTTGCTTTTATGATAAATGATATGGTATTGACGATGGAATGTTAAGCCATTTATGTTTAATCTGGCTATTTGATTTCTATCTATATAGTCTTGTACTAATTGTAAAGGGAGAATTGAAATTCCTATTCCGTTAGTGACACCATGAACAATTGCTTCCGTGCTACTACTTTCCCAAAGTGGATTTAGGAAAATGTTGTGGAGAGATAATATGGATTCAGCAAGTTCACGCGTACCACTATTTTTCTCTCTCATCAGGAAATGCTGATGGGATAACTCATCGATAGAAACGTTTTTGTTTTTGAGGAGCGGATTATTTATATCACAAATTACGATAAGTTCATCCTTGATAAAATCTGTTGAAATAATATTTTCTGAATGAATCATGCCTTCTATCAAGGCAAAATCCAACTCGTTTTCTAAAACTAACTGTTCGATAACGTCTGAACTGTCAATGGTGACAAAGGCTTGGATGTTAGGAAAGCGTGCTGAAAACTTTTTTATAAAGTCAGGCATTAAATGAGTCCCGATGGTAATACTGGAACCGATTTTTAATTGGCTAGTGGTATCAGAACTCCTTACAGAAGTTTCTAATTCTTCAAATAATGAGTTTATATGAATGGCATAATCATATACGGTTTTACCGATTTCTGTTAAATATATTTTTTTAGATATTCGGTCAAAGAGAGGGGTACCATAATAAGATTCCAGTTCTTTGATAGCGTTACTGACTGCTGGCTGAGAAATATAAAGTTTTTTGGCAGCTATCGTAATATTTTTTTCTTTGCAGACTGAAATAAATATTTTCATATGTCGTAATGTCATAGTAGATCTCCTATACATAATTAAAAGGTTATGTATATTATTATATAATATAATTATACTTATGTAAATGTAAGCAGTATAATAAAATCTTTAGGAGGTTCATTAGAATGAAGAAGGATATAAAATTTTATTTTAAGTTATTTGCGTCCACCTTTTATTTAAGTGCGTTTACATTTGGTGGAGGATTTGTAATTATTCCATTGATGAGAAAAAAGTTTGTGGATCAGTATAAGTGGATAGAGGAAAAAGAGATGCTTGATTTAACGGCAATCGCCCAAGCGTCACCGGGTGCTATTGCCGTCAATGCAGCAATACTTGTTGGATATAGATTGGCAGGAATTTTAGGGGCAATGATTACAATCTTAGGGACTGTATTACCACCATTACTAATATTATCGGTGGTATCATTAGCATATACGGTATTTCGAGATAGTTTGATTGTCAAATATGTACTCAGGGGAATGCAGGCGGGAGTTGCAGCAGTAATTATAGATGTTGTAGTTACTATGGGAATTGATCTTATAAAAGAAAGAAAAGTAGTACCAATCATGGTTATGTTATCCTCTTTTGCTGCTACATTTTTCCTACATATCAATGTTATTTTTGTGATTTTAACCAGTGGGATGATTGGTGGTATGGTAATGTACTATTCAAAGCATATAAAAAAGAGTGGTGAAGGAAAATGATGTATTTGAAGTTGTTCTGGAGTTTTTTTAAAATTGGATTGTTTAGTTTTGGTGGTGGTTATGCAGCTATGCCATTGATTCAAAATCAAGTTGTGGATCTGAATGGATGGCTAACAATGAGTGAATTCGCAGATGTCATAACGATATCTCAAATGACGCCTGGTCCCATAGGGATTAATGCAGCTACCTTTGTTGGAATACGTATCGGTGGAATTCAAGGTGCAATTGTTGCAACAATAGGTTGTGTACTTCCATCCGGTGTGATTGTACTTTCCCTTGCATACATCTATTATAAGTATAGAGGATTGGATACGGTACAGGGAGTATTGAATGGTTTAAGACCTGCAGTGATAGCTATGATAGGTTCGGCAGGATTGGCACTGATGATGT
>JAQUYQ010000270.1 GCA_028691795.1 Herbinix sp. | reverse complement strand
TATTAGGCGGTATTATTTCTGCAATGGGTAAAGATAAAGATAGTAAAACACCTTCAACAGATGATACAAAGAAATCACAAACTGTAAAGGAAGAAGCTAAAGCAACAGCTGAACCAGAGGTTACTAAATATTCAAATGGGAAATATATAGTTGGAAAAGATATTCAAAGTGGATTGTATAAAGTAACGTTAACAGATACCATTACAAAGATGGGTTATGTGGAAAGAGCTAAGGATTTAAACATGGAAATTGACAGCATAATTGCCAATATTATTTTAACTGGTAATGGTTACGTTGAGATTTTAGATAGTGATGTTGCTGTTAAACTTCAAGGAGTAGAGATTGAACCTATTGATATTAAAAGTTTAAAACCAGATATAAAAGAAGAAGCTACTGACGGTATATATTTAATTAATTATGACCTAAATCCAGGTACTTACAAAGTTGAAGTAACCGATACAACAACAAAAATGGGGTATGTTCAAAGGTCAAAAAGTGTAGCAATGGGCATGGATGATATAATTGCAAATGAAATTATTCAAGGTTCTAGCTATATGAAAATTGAAAAAGGCGATTTTGCAGTTAGGCTTCAAGGTGTAAAAATCACATTACAAAAATAAGTATAAAAAATATATTAGCTATATAAAATAGCATTGACTTAAAAGTTGGTGCTATTTTTTTATGAGATAATGAGGAACAGTCCTTGGAGGTTGTATTGCCCATGAGCAAAAAGGATTTGGCTTCCTATTTAGGAACGACTCCAGAAACAATCAGCAGGAAGTTAGCAGATTTTGAAGATGCAGGATACATAGTTAATATCATAAGAGGCACAGGATTACTCATATAAATGATTAGTCCTGTGCCTTTGATGGCTTCGTAGATCGTGTAAAAGTTAGTAATAAAATCAGCAAGTAGCATAAATCTATGGTATTTATGTAAGATTTGTCCTATAATAATATTTAATAAGAAAATATGAGACCAGGAGGTAGTAAATGAAATTTTGTTGGACTACATTAATTATCGACAAAGTATATTCAGTTAGGATACTCAATGAAGAGAAAATAAGAAAGTGATGAGGACGATCACAAGAATTATAAAATAATTAGAAATCAGGTGCAGGTTAATGGAAAACTTAGGATACTATGATGGTAAATATGATTTAATCGAAAATATGACAGTTCCTTTTGATGACAGAGTTCATTATTATGGTGATGGAGTGTATGATGCTACCTGTGCGGGTAATCATATTATATTTAATTTGGAGGAGCATATTGATAGGTTTTATAACAGTGCCGGATTATTGCAAATTCAAATTCCCCATACCAAGGAAGAGTTGAAGAATATTCTGATTGAGATGGTGAATAAAGTAGATGGCAATGAACTTTTTGTTTATTGGCAGGTAACCAGAGCAGTTGCACCAAGAAAGCATATATTCCCTGCCCAAGCTGCAAAATTATGGATTATGATAAGACCATCAAAATTAGGTGATCCCAAAAAACGGTTAAAACTTATTACGGTTGAAGATACAAGGTTTTTACATTGTAATATTAAAACACTGAATTTAATACCGAATGTTATGGCTGCACAAAAAGGTGAAATGGCTGGCTGCGACGAGATTATATTCCATCGTGGTGAAAGAGTAACCGAAGGTTCCCACTGCAATGTTCATATCATTAAGGATGGAAAATTTATTACACCTCCAACAGATCATTACATTCTTCCCGGAATTGCAAGAGTTCATTTGATCAAAATGAGCAAGCAATTAGGTATTCCGGTAGATGAAACTACATTTACTGTAGAAGAGATGATGGAGGCAGATGAGGTGGTGGTAAGCTCTTCAAGTAATTTCTGCCTTTCAGCTTATGAGATAGATGGTCAGAAAGTAGGAGGAAAAGCACCTGAACTTCTTCATAAATTGCAAGAGGCTCTGATGGAGGAATTCCTAGTAGCTACGGAGCAGAAGAAGGCCTAATTTTCCATATTTTTTTAAATACATTCAAAAGTAACTTAAAAAGAGATAGAATGCTTTTCTGAAAAAGCTAGCGTTTCTATCTCTTTTATTCATGATAATAGAAGTGAATGAGACATAAAGCAAAATGGTTATAAGAAAGGAAATAAAAAATTATGAAAACTTTAATTGTTGAAGATGATTTTGTAAGCAGACGACTACTACAATCGATGCTTGAGCCCTTTGGTAAAGTAGACATTGCAGTCAACGGATTAGAAGCCCTCGAGGCGTTTAAGCTTGCTATTGATGAGCAAAACCGTTATGACCTTATCTGTATTGATATTTTAATGCCTGAAATGAATGGTCAAGAGTTGTTAAAAAATATTAGGGAATATGAAGAAATGTTAGGAGTATCAGGACTGGATGGCGTAAAGATTATAATGACAACAGCAATCGGCGATTTCGGAAATATCAAAAGCGCTTTTGTGGAGCAGTGTGATGCTTATATGGTTAAGCCAATCGATCGTAATAAATTGGTCCAAAAGCTGCAGGACATGGGACTAATTGATTAAGGAGGCCGAAATAAATTGAGATATCAAAGTTTATTTGAGCAC
>JAQUYQ010000269.1 GCA_028691795.1 Herbinix sp. | reverse complement strand
CTTGGGCACAAGCGTCTCAGATAAATAATGCCTGTCCTACTGGATGGCATTTATCTTCTAATAATGAATGGGAAATCCTTGAAACACATCTAAATTGATGAGTGAATTGTCGTAACGAAACTGATTGACGGCTGTGTAATTGATTAGGATGGTCATGAAGTGCTTTGAAGAATTCTACAAACAATATAGTTAAAGCTCTTAAAATTCCACTTTCAGGCTTTCGTAGTACCGATATTGTTAATATGGGAGAACGTGCTTGCTTAGCTCATATATGGACTAGCTCTACTAGTTGAACTGGTGCTTATCATAGATCTCTAACTTGGGATGATGCTAATGTTAAACGTCAATTAAATAATAAACTTTATGGTTTTTCAGTAAGATGTATAAAAAATTATTAATCTTGATTTAGACATATTTAAGAAGACAAGAAAATTAAGTAAATTGTTAGTTTAAATTAAATTTAATTTTATAAACTAATTTTATATATGAAAAATCCTAAAAAAACCAAAACCTATTTCGCCTTCACCCTCGTAGAACTAATAGTAGTAATAGTTATCCTAGCTATACTTGCAACAATTGCCTTTCTATCATTTAATTCATATTCATCTCAATCTAGAGATAGCGTAAGATTATCTGATGCTAATAGTTTTTCTAAGTCATTAGAACTATTTAATATGAAAGTTTGATGATATCCTATTCCTGATGATAGTTTTAATATTACTTACAGTTGATGAATAATTTGGTATCAATGAAAGCTTTGAGATAATCTTCTTAAAAGATTATGAAGTTTGAGTAAGAAAATAGTTGATCCACTAGATAATAGTGAATATATATATTCAAAATTAGCACATGGTAATGCTTATCAAATTAAGTTTAATTATGAATGAGATAGTATATCATTATATAGAGATGGATATTATAATTTAGATCCTGCTAATGCTTCTGCTTGAAAGCCTAATATAGCATATATTAAATGAAATTATATGTGAGTTGTTCTTAAGAGTGTTACCTGAAGTACTATATGCGTAATAGCTGTTCCTAGTATTGTTACTAATATTATTGGAACTAATTGATCTGATTATAATATATCTACCCTATCTTGAACATTGTTATATCATTGACAATTAAATAGCCATTGAATTAATTATGATCCTAATAAAGTTGTATATTGTTGAACTAGTATTCCAAGTGATGATAGTGGTTCTTGATTGACTAATATTGCCTCTGGTATTATTAATGCATATAGTTGAAGTGATCTAATTAATGTTAGTAAAGTTATAAAAGATATTGTAAATACCCCAGCAAATAATTTATCTAGTTTAGGTGGCAATATAGTCAGTGGCCAATTAGGTGGCAATGTGAGTTGATGAAGTGATATTTGAGAACAAGAACAAATTCAAGAAATAACTCCTGCTTCTGTATGTACTGCAACATGACAAACATATACTTGATCTACTATTTATTCTGATATTTATTGAACTTGTGATACTCCTGATAAAATAGTATGTAGCTGAAGTTGAGCATGACAAGTTTGGGCTATGTGTAATGTGGGGGCTATAACTAGTATTTGACGGAATAATGTACCAGTTCAAACGCCTTGAGATTGAACCATAACATTACCAACAAATAGAGTACAAAGTGTACAATGAAATTATTATCAGTGGTGAAGAAATGATAATGTAACTTCCACTACTTCTACTTCATCACTTGCTTTAGCATGAACTTTAGCAAATAATGTTGGACATAATTATTTTATTAAAAAAACTACAACTCCGTGGGATTGGATAACTACACAGAATAGTAATCTCTGGTGATGATCTACTACAACATCTACTGAATGATATTATTCTGGACAAACTACAGAAAATCAATCACTAATGAAATGACCTTGTGAAAATTGATATCATGTTCCTACAATAAAAGAATGGTGTGATTTGATATTAAGTGTTAATCCTACATCAGTATGTTCTTCAGATTGGAGAGATTGAGGAGATATTATTAGATTAACACTAAGACTACCTTTTACTGGATATCGAAAATATGATAATGTTTCTTATAATTATCAAGGATCTTATGGTTACTATTGGACTTCATCACCTAATTCTTCTAACTATAGTCATCGTATTGCTTTCCGGACAAATCAAATTCAGCCAATTATTACCGGTTATCGTGCTCAGGGCTATAGTGTGCGTTGTCTTAAAAATTAAATTTATAGTTTTCTCAGAAAATACTATAATATTTTAATTCTATTTTCAATTAAATTTTAATAAAAAACATTATATTATAAAATAATTCTTGTATTTTTAAAAAAATCAATATATTTAGAGTATTAATTTGTATATATTAAGTCCTTTTTCTATGAAAATTTCTAGATTATTAATTTGAATGTTGCTATTCGCTTCATTTATTCCTGTATCATTAGCAAGTATATCAATATCTCCACTTAAACACGAATTCAATATAAATCCTTGAGAAATAAAATCAGAAATTATTAAAGTTACCAATAATTCTGAATCTCCAATTACTTTATATTCTTCTAAAGAAGATTTCGTTGCTTGAGATG
>JAQUYQ010000076.1 GCA_028691795.1 Herbinix sp. | reverse complement strand
GCTGTGAACTGTTCGTATGAAATGACATAAAAGTACCACCTTTCTGATAACTCTATTATACCAGAAATTCAAAAAATGTGTGTAGTTTTCAAGGTGCTAAAGAGGGCTATTCGACCCCAACATCATGTCATCAAAGAAACAACCCATCGGCTATTTGCCGGATGAAACACCCCCGATTGTGGAATTATTCTTTTTTGCATTACAGCAAATCGTGGTAATGTTCCCCGCAACCGTACTTGTTGCATTAATTACCGGATTCCACGTATCAACTACCATTTTTGCCAGCGGTTTGGCAACCCTTTGTTTTATTCTTATAACCGGTAAGAAAATCCCCTTGTATTACGGTTCCAGTTTTTCCTACATTGCAGCTATTGCTTCCATCATGACAGAAGACGCAATCGCTAAAAACGGTCTCAATACAATGATTTCAACCGCTCAATTTGGTATTGTAATGTCCGGTTTTGTATCAATTGCTGCAGGCCTGATAATACAACGTGCCGGAAGAAAAACAATTGATAAGATTCTTCCACCGACAGTAACCGGTAGTATTGCAATGATTATCGGTTTGTCCCTGGCAAAAAATGCTATGGAAAATGCAGCTGTTTTCCCAGATGCTATAGAAGCTACTAAAACAGCACTCGCCGGTAATATGGCTTGGGTTATCTCCATTATTACTCTGATTTCCACAATTGCATATTCAGTTTATTTGAAGGGCAAATTAAGTCAGTTGCCTATTCTTTTTGGCCTTTTGACAGGTTACGTAGCAGCTGCCATCATTGGAGCTGTAACAGGCATACCATTTGTTAGCTTTCATAACTCAGGCTTAAGTGGTATCATCAATTTTCCGGAATTCACTTTACCAAAACCAAGTTTGGCTGCTATCGTAGCAATTATGCCAATTGCTATTGCTACCATTCCCGAATCAACCGCACATGTATTTCAGCTGGATATTTATGTAAATGATTTGGCAAAAAAAACAGGTTCCAAGAAAAAATATAATATTGCTGATAAATTAGGTTTAAACTTAGTTGGTGATGGTGTGGGAGATATCATTTCCGGTTTCATCGGCGGTCCGGCAGGAACGAATTATGGTGAAAACATCAGTACCATGGCACTTTCCAAGGTATTCTCTGTTCCGGTATTAATTGTAGCCGCAGTTATCACAATGATTATATCCTGCTTTACTCCTTTAATCAATATTGTATACTCCATCCCTACTGCTGTAATCGGTGGACTTTCCGTTTATTTATTTGGTGTTATTGCAGCTCAGGGTATTACCATTATGATGGATCGTAAGGTTGATATGTTTAAATCAAAGAACTTAGCAGTTATCGCCATCATCTTAATCATTGGCCTTGGCGGAAGTTACGGTTATGAAGGAAATGGGTTAATCCCGATGTTCGGTATGAAATTACCGGCTCTTGCTACTGCAGCTGTTGCAGGTATTGTATTGAACCTGCTTTTGTCCATTGGTGAAAAGGACGAAACTCCTGTAGAATAACCGATTAAGGCAAATAATATACCCTCTCAAACGAACTGAACCCCAAAGGTTAGATTCAATTTTTATCTAACCTTTGGGGTTCAGTTCTAATTTAGCACTCACTTATTAAATTAAATCAAGCCGATTGATCTACCCATAATTCTATTACATTGCTTGAAATGGTTTCATTCTCTTATTCACTGGTTGTAGTAATCATTCCATCCTCTTCATTTTCTTCAAGCGGTGCTATTTCACTGCTTGTAACTTAATTATTTCATTTTTTATTCTTGACTGTTTGAATAACATAGCTTTTATCAGTCTATGTACCCAACAGAATGGGAGCATAAATGCAAATGTGGAAAGAAAAGGATAGGAATATAACATAGTGGTTTTGTTTAGAAATGCTCTTTTGATAAAATAATTAATTTTTGCTTTTTTCAAATTCCCACACTTTTCCTTTTGCCTCTGTATCTCGTTAACAATACGATTTGATGAATTACCGTAGGTACCGCTCAATATAATATACTGTGCCATTTTATCCTGTTCGTCATTAGACTTTCCACCGGCGAACCATACATTAGAAAGAGCTGTCACATTATTATGAAAATCCCATAGATTCAACTTCATCAATTCCGTTTTCAAATAATCATAATCCAAATCTTTGCTATGATTATTTATAAAAATATGTATATCCATAATGGAGCGAATACCACTTCCACTATGAAAATAATGCTTAGCAAAATGAACCAGCATATAAATATAATAATCATTCCAGGTAAGATAATAATGATACGGATTATCCTTTGATTGCACTGCTCTGTTCCATACATGCTTATAATAGTTATAATAATCGGAGTTTTCATTAACCATCATAATATGTAATTCAACATTGAATATTGGAGGCATGAAATAAGAGGCGTGGTGTCCAGCCATGCTCTTACAATCATATCCCAATCGTTTCATGATTGATTTAGCTTTATTGGCATTCTCTTGATCAATCAGTATATCCAAATCTGCCATGCTTCGCATATCAGCCCTGGGATACATTTCTTTTAACAAACACCCCTTTAGAGGAAGAACACGAATCCCACTCTCAGTCAATGTCTGAATAATAGTATCGCGTTCAGCAAGCTGCAAACTGCTAACTTCATTTGCTCTATTTTGCAAATCAAGATACCTATGAAGCACTTCGTCGTCTGGCTGCAATCTTACCAAACTTTCATATATAAGATTCTCTATTCTATGGAGCTTTGCAAGATATAACAATTTATTTAAATTAACGGTTTTGGGAATCTGTTTGGGTTGACTATTTTTTAAAGAGCTGTCAAGTAAATGGATTAAATATTCACCCTCTGTAACTTTCACTGTGCTTACCATCTTAGTTTCCTCCTGATTCGCTTGGGTAGTGCAAGTAACCACAAGATTGTACATCGTATATAGAAAAAATCACACCAAAGATGAACATACAATAAATATTTTTTTTTATGACAGTCAATATAGGTATCCGCTTTGTAATATCCCTTTGTAACACCAAGAATCCAGTCATGAGGAACAATTTCGGTTTTCCACCTATTATCACCACATATAATGTAGTCTTTCTCCCTGACTTTAAGTATTCGATGTAGGACATATTGCCCGTTAGGCCGCTTATACATAGGTATATCATACCGTTTTAATAGTTCGGATGGTTTTACAATCAGTACAATATTCTGCCTGTTAAAAAGCATTGGCTCCATACTATCACCTACCGTGGTAGAATAATAAAACCCGTTTTCTTTAATCTCAGCCTCTATCGTAGACTTATTCATTGATAAGTCCGGCATTTCTAATTTTGATAATAAATTCTGTAACGTCCGACTTAGCTGTTGTTTCATCAACGTCATACTGTTCCATCATGGCAGAAACAAGCTGCCCTTCGTTACGTTCATTAGTAAGCTGTTCCCAAAGTAATTTTGCTGTCTTATTTAAGCGTATTACCCCATTAAAATCTTTACTTGCATTTCCCAAAGCAACAACAATATATTGACTCCCAATGGAACGCAGCATAAAACCCTCTTTACGTTTCATTTATAATACCTCCTGATTCATTGCGTTATATGCAGTCAAGACTGCTTCCTTTGTCATATTACATTCAAGAAGATAGCAGGGGATATCGATTACTAATCTGTCCAGTAGAAAAAGAAACTTATCCATTCGATCCTTTTCCTTCGGCATCAGCATCTGAAGAAATAGTCTGTCTATTGTTTCTTGCTGACTCAGTCTTTGAATGTGATTTGCTTCGCTTCTTTCAATAAAACAGATCCCTTTCAAAGGCAGCATGGTATTGGTATTCAGTCCTTCCTTGCCACTCCACGGGTGCCCACAAGCATATAATGTTCCATCACGATAACGGAAGATCGGTTTATCTCCGTTAACCATAATAGAACGTTCCCCAAAATATTTCATCCATAAAGCTGTATGCGTAGACTTACCGGTTCCTGCTTTTGCCGCAAACGCATAAGCCTGACCATCGACTGCAACTACTGAAGAATGCATAAAAAATGCATCATAATCCAGAACATGCAGGCAGATTTTTCGAAATAAGCAGGTACTTTCATAGCATCCGATCGAAGTATCCCATGGGGATAACTTCTTTTCTTCCATGATTTCTTCTTCCGTAGCGGAAACAATAAAGTCTATGTCATCCGTTTTTGATATGTAATCTTTACAAAGGACTTCAGAATATTTGTACTTATTTTTTATAACAATATTTAGCCCAGCAATTTTTACAGTAATCATGTTAATTTATGAACCCTAAAAAATAACTGGAGGAAGTTCATCTCCACCTGTTGTTCTGATAACATCCTCTTCGTTAAAAACAGTTATCTGTATCTGTGGTTTTTCATAATCGCCTTTCATACTTTTTCTCCTCTTATTATAATTATTTATTTATAAAATATGTTTTTAGTGAATTACTATACTTCATCATATCGTTTAATAGTTTTACAAGATTGGTATTTGAACTGTTTAAAACCTGATTATATGCATAGGTCTCAATACTATATTGCAGGGGTGAACTGACTGTAGTCTGATTCACAGTACCGTAATTCTCATAAACAACTGCTGTACAGACAATACTCATATCTTTTGCTGCCAGTTCTGTGAATTCCTTCGTGTAATAACCATCCTGGAGAGTCCATTCACTACCACTATATGTCTTTGTGACATTTAAGCCATTGGCGTCCTGATAGGTAATAGCAAGCGTCAAGGCTTCTCTATCACCGGTATAACTGCCAAGATCCAAATAGTATTTTAGCAATACCTTGTTTTCCAGAACCAAGGAAACAGAATGAAAATTAACGGCATCACTGTCTTGCTTAATATAACTACTATTATTTGCTAATGTTGGAACTTCTGATGTGGCTAATTGCATTTGAGCTTCACTTAAAGTGCTGTTTACCAGATTTGCCGTGTTATACCCAAAATAAGTTTGAGCATCTGAGCCATAGTTAAGCATATCAACAATTGCAGTTTTTAGTGTATCAGATGTGGAATATGACAATATAGAATAAGCATAATTTGCCACACTGTAAGGCAGCGAATTCCCATAATATTGGGTGATGTTTTTCGAAGCATAGATTGTTGCCGAAACCATATCGTTCATTTCTTTTGCTGCAATGCCGTTAAAAGAAAACACATAACATTGGATACCATCAATCGTACTGAGTGTATAAGTTGACACATCCGATGTCTGCTTAATTGAGGACCCATCATTTACGTCTTTTACAAAATGTACATAGAAACTGTCATATCCATCCAATGCACTCTTTGCAATATAATAATTAATCGAAATATCACCTTCCAGTGTTAAGGATGCTGCCTTAAATTTTAGATTTGTATCAAGCGGATCCGTTACCTCTGGTGTAGGAGTAATTTCAGCAGAGGTAAACGTAACGCTTGAGGCACGATCTGGCATAGTAAAGCCGTAGGTTCCCACCGTTTCCGCAATCGGTACATTATTAACCGCTACATCTGATATAATCAGATTACTATCCGGTGTTAATGTAACTGTGCTGCCGGATGAATATAGGGTATTACTATTATAACTTTTAGTATCTCCGCAAGTAATAGTCATGCCTGGGCCTACCGTTAAAGGAGAATATATAGAAGATCCATCATGCATATAATTAATGTCCAAGCTTGCATTTGACAAATTATAACAAGTGCTTGGTATTATTTCCCAAAATGCACTACCACCAATAGAGGTTACACTGGAAGGAATCACTACACTTCCTGCTGCACAACTAGCAAACGCAGCATCACCGATGGTTTGGAGTCCTTCCGTTAATTGAATATTAGTTAAAGAGCTGCACGAAAAAAAAGCATAATCTTCTATTGATGTAACATTACCCGGAATAGTAATGGAAGTTAGACCCGACGCTGCAAATGCCATCCCCCCAATCGTCTGTAAGCCACTTCCAAACGATACTGAGCCTAGCAGGTCACAATTACAGAATGCACCCATACTAATCGAAGTAATACCATCACCAATTTGAATTGTTCTTACATCATAACTAAATTTGCTCCATGGTGTAACAATCATATCATTTACCACCTCAAATTCCGCCATTGGACCGGTTCCGGTTAAGGTCAGCAAATCTGCACTTGTATTCAACTCAAAACTCATATCGGTTCCGCAGGTTCCATAAAAAGTAACAACAGCATCACAAAAGACACCTCTATCATAATCAGCTGGCATGATACATGACGCCGGAACCCTTGCCGTGGTCATAGATGCTGTATAAAAAGCACCACTCTCTATTTCCATAATAGACGTTGGTAAAGATATTGATGACAGTTTAGTACCTAAAAATGCACACTCACCAATTGTTGTTACACCTGTTCCTAGCTCAAGCGATGATAAATTTTCATTATAGTAAAATACATAATCTCCGATATGGGTTACTCCATTTCCAATTACTACCTTATTAATCTGACTCCTCAAAGAAAACCAGGGTACTGTATTTGGACTTGTTGCTATATAATCTGCCATAGCTCCCGAACCGCTCACTGTTAGAACACCATTATCGAGCGACCAGGAAGTCTCTCCGCATGTTCCGGATGCTGCATATGCCGTACTTCGCATAACTGCAGTAAACAATATTACGGTGAATATTGTAAAAAAGAATTTTAATATGTGTTTTCGCTTTTTTTCTTTCAAATTGCTTCCTCCTAGCCTATTTGTTATCTGCTTAACAATTAGATATAGTATAACTGTTAGAATCACAGATTGTAACTAGCCAGGTGGCTAGGTTTTATAATTATTTAGTGAACATAATTGATTTAGTTTCTGTTTAAATTCTTATAACACTCGAATTAGTTGGTCTTTATTAGAAATTTCTTATCTACAATAGCAACTACCTTATTGCAAACAGCAAGTGCTGCCGGTTTATGTGTCACAATAAGCAAAGTCTTATCTGTCAATAGTTTTAAATTCAGTAACAACTTTTCTTCTGTTGCTTCATCAAGTGCTGAAGTTGCCTCATCAAACAATAATATGGGTGCATCCGATAAGATTGCCCTGGCAATGGCAAGACGCTGCATTTGTCCCTCGGATAAACCATATCCTTTCTCACCAATAACGGTATGATACTTGTTCGGTAACTCTTCGATAAAAATATCCGCACATGCGATTTTACAGGCATCTTTTATATCGTCAGGTATCTCCTTATAATTCGGATCAGTTAAATTTTCCTCTGAAACGTTTTTTGAAGTTTTCTTCATAAATGATACGACTTCAGCTATGGTACCTGACATTAGTAAATTGCCCTGTGGAACATAAGAAAACAAGCTTCTATGTCCGGCATCCACTTTACTACGGCTTCGATGATTTTCTAACCATATTGTTCCCTCATAATTTGGATACACGGACAAAAGAAGCTTGAGCATTGTGCTTTTTCCAATACCGGATTCACCGGTCACTGCAATATAATCTCCTTTTTTGAATTCAAAAGATGCTTGTTCAAGTATATTTTCCATTTCTGGATGATATGCAAATGTAATGTTATGAAAGCAGATCCGGTCAAATTCTCTTAACTTCGTTATTGGTTCTGATCCTGATACTATATCATTATTATTTATTTCTTCCGGCAATCTCTCGATTTCCATCAACCGCTCAGCGGATGCTGTCATGGCATAATATTTCGGTAATAATTCAGAAAGATTGGTAAACGGTAGTTGAAGCTGTCCAATCAACTGCTGTACTGCAACCAACGTGCCATAACTGATCGTACCATTCAATATCCCCTGACCACACCAGACTAGTCCGAATAAATAACCTGCATTCATTGTAATACTAAAACCAAATTGAGAGAAATTAGATAGATGTACTTTTTCCATTCTGCTTTTTTTATGTTCTGCCATCAAATCCTGCACTTTTTCAACGACTCTTCTCTCTGCACCAAAACATCGTATAACTAATAGATTTTCTACGGTTTCCTGAATAAAAGATCTCGTTCTACCATCTTTTTCCTGAACAGTTGTATGCAACAATTTCATTTTCGTTCTTAAAAAGTAACTAATACAAATCATTAAGAATCCAAAAAACAAGAAAATATATGCAAATCGGTGATCCATCACAAAAAGACAGGCAGCTGCTCCGAGCAATCTCGTTAACATTAACGCCAAAGTAGGTACTATTTGTATCATGCCGTCTGATATAATCATCACATCGCTCGTCATTCGATTCATCAAGTCACCGGAATGATAATTTGAAATATACGCATATTCCCTATTTAGAACACTAGAATACAATCTTTTCCTAAGTGCGTTTTCAAGACATGCTTTTGCATATTCCTCTATATGCCTATATGTAACACGTATCAATAATTGACCTATAATCAAGAAACAAAGATATATAAAGTAACGTACAAAATGCTTACTTTCACCGTTTACTGCATAATCAATGAGCAGTTTCATAAACAAAGCTACATTAATAGAAATAATTGCTGTTAAGATATTACAGACTCCAAGAAAAAGTATGTATTTTTTTACGTTATGCGATATATGTTTAAGCCATTTTATTGTCATAGGCTTACTATTTAATTCTAGAAATTTAATTTGCTTCACCAACTTCCGCCATACTGCTTCCAGATCAATAAACTAGATAAGACTGAAAACTCCAATCATCTTTCCATTATAATTGAATGGTATTAAGATTGAAACTATCCATATGGCTAGGTTTTTGTATATTTTTATTACAATATGTTTAATGACTTTGCATTTTTAACTGCCATGATACGATTGTCTGCATCTAATTTTTTCAACAAATTAGCAATATGGAATTTTACCGTTGCCGTACTGACATCAAGCATGTTGGCGATTTGTCCGTTGGTATAACCTTCTGCCATCAATTGAATCACTTCTAATTCCTTTTTGCTCAATGCATCTATTTTGTGTTTCTCTTTTAAGTAATTTGGATAAAGTGCTGTCATTTTCTTTATTTCTTTTGTTACAGTATTAATATAAGCAGCCTTTATATCAGTAAGACTCCAATCAATTTTCTTCCATAAAGGTTGTAATGCTACACCCTGATCGGATATGATATGAACAAAATTATAAGAAGCTGCCATTTTTACCGTGTTAAAAAATAATGCTTGCCAATCTTCTTCTCGTCTGTACAAAAGAATTGACTTTAATAAATCTATTTCCATTTGAAGATAGCTTCTATTATATAGCTGAGCATATTTTTCAAGGATATGTAGTATGAACAACGCCTCAATATCTCGTCCTAAAGCGACATACACCCTTGCCTTTGTAAACAGACAGAAACGATCTGTAATATAGAAAGCTCCATGTTCATCCGGTACATCCTGTTGAAGCCACTCTGTTATTCTCTTAATATCCCCCTTGAGTAATGCACAGTAGACAAGACTAGCTTCAATATTAGGGAGCAATTCTAAAAAATTATTTTCTTTTGCTTTATCACGAATAGTTGCTAGTGTACTTTCTGCGGTGTCTGCCTGTCCCTCACACTGGAACAATCTTGCCATTACTCCTACTGCAGCATATTGAACCCGTATAGAACCTTTATAATTAGAATCCGATAGTCCTTTGGTGAGATATCCCGTTGACTCTGTCCTTTTATTTTTCTCATATAGATTTTCTCCCATGCATACATCTGCAATACCAATTGCTTCCTTTCCGATAACAATCTCTACTGCTTTTTTCATGATCGGATAAATCAATTTATCATTTTTTGTCCAACTTAAAAAGTCCAGTCCACCGTTTATCACACTTGGCATATTTCCGGTAGGTATAATATTTATAATATAAATTCCATATTTTATAATATAGCTGGAAAAGAAGCTTAATTTTTTTCTTACTTGTTCTGCAGTTCCATGAGGAAGTGCAATCAATGTACGGACATAAGTCTCCATAGCTTCTCCCTTTGCGCCGCCCCTCTTTTCCTTCATAGCTTTATCTTTTAACTGATCTAAACATTGGTTACTTTCCTCTAATTTCATTTGGTAAGAATACAACAATGTTTTTGCTCCTAATAACTTGGGATATCGGTCCACCACTTCTTCTGGGAGGTAACTGAAATAACTTTGACTGGTTTTTGCAAAATTACCATCAATATTTTCACTTAAATATATAATTAGTTCTGCAATTTTTTCATATTGCTTTGCTTCTTTATAACAGCGAAGTGCATGATTCATCTCCCGCATTTTTTCATAACATTGACCAGCATTATAATAAAGAATACTACGTTTCTCAATTGACATAGTTCGTAGTCTGCTTATTAAATATTGTAAGAAAAAAGGATGAATCTCATATTGGTCCGGTGGTATAAAATGAAAAAAGCTACTGATTAGCATAATACCGTCAATCATTGCTTTTGCCTCTGGTCCTAAGATGTATTCTGCCATAGCAATATTAAACTTTGGGTAAACGGCTAGTTTCAATATAGTTTCCTTCTGTTTATTTTCCCATTTTACAAATAACGTCCTGTCAAAATATTGATATATATCTTCCCTTGCCAATTGATAAATTACCGCATAATCCCTATACCCCTCTTTTATCTGTCTGATAAAGGAACATATGCCGATCGGATAACCCTTGGTAATATTAATACATTTTTTCACCATTTCACTCATAACATCTTCATCCAAACAATCAGAAAAATTTTCTTTTCTTAGGAGTTCACGTATATGTTCTTCCTTTAACCATAATGAATCCTTATTCTCTACGATTAGTTGTCTGGTTAAATAAAAGGGGGTTAAATAGGCCGGTAGGGGTGCACGGCTGATAAGCATAGATTGAAGCTTGCTCTCTCTCGGATTAATATTAGCAAGCAGCTGCACTAATTTCATCTGTACGTCTTCCTTTAAAACCCACTGTAAGTCATCTAGTATAAGAAGAGTCCTTACCCTTGTATTTTGATTTTTTTCAATATATTCCCCCACCATTTCTAAAAAGCATTTCTCACCTGCGCTAAAACATTTCCATTCACTGAATTGTAATTCTGCAAATATGAGCGCATTTTCACTTTTACCAAATCCCGACATAGCATATAGATACAGCCTGCCATACTGATTTAATAGTTTTTTCCATTTTTTATGTAACTCTTTAGAAATTGTTATATTTTTCTCTGTTATAATTATATTATTCATATTTGTCTGCTCCTTTTTTTCAGGCAAACAATATTAATATTCCTGTAGTCTAAGAAATAAAATGAAACAATATTGCCTATTAATAGTTGTGTTTACAGCTTATACTAAAATATACCATCATTCACTGTATTATGCAAATATAACTCTTTTATTGTAGCGCTGAAAAATAAACTCTATAAGAATATCCAATTTAATCCCAAGCAGTGATTTGCACTTCAACAATGTAAGCTGGAATTACATTGAAACGGAGGGCAAAGTGCATCCGCACTTTGCCCTCCGTTTCCTTTCATAAACTTGTCGCATATTACATGACATTATATTATTAATTTTATATTATATTTTTTTAGAACACTTGTTTTGGCTCCCTGATTTATATCAATGCAAGAATAGCAAAGTTTGCAATAAATAATACGGTTGCAACCCATAAAACCGGACTAATCTCTTTTACTTTACCTTTTGAGATCTTAACAACACAATAGAAAATAAATCCAGCAGCAATACCATAGGAAATACTATAACAGAAAGCCATGAAAATTGCTGCAAAGAATGCTGGAATCGCATCTTCTAATTCAGTCCAGTGAATATCT
>JAQUYQ010000268.1 GCA_028691795.1 Herbinix sp. | reverse complement strand
TTCATTCATTTTGCAAGATCTTTTCTCTATGTAATGAAACGTTACATTTGACATACACTAAATCACTAAGGCGACTTTCTTCCCATTCAAATCCTATATTAAGTAAACGCCATCTATTGACATGAAAAGATTGACGAATTCCTTAAATAGTTTTAGAATGCATTTAATACTAATTGACCCAAAAACTGACTAGATACGGAAGGATAATATTTATGGAACAGACCAGTGATAAAATCTATAAAAACAGAATGCTTATCTTATTTAATGTAGTCCTAATGACTTTTATGGCTACCTTGGACGGTAGTATCGTTAATGTTGCCCTGCCAACAATGGCTGAAAAGCTTTCGGTCAGTACCGAAGCTATTGCATGGGTTGTATCCTCCTATTTAATCGTAATCTCCGGATCTATCTTAATTTTTGGTAAACTTGGTGATACCAAAGGAAAAACAAGGATTTTTCACTACGGAATAGTCATATTTACGATTGGCTCCTTATTATGCGGAATTGCTAATTCTTTTCTATTTTTAATCTTAGCAAGGGCAATACAGGCAATTGGTGCTGCTGCTACTATGGCTAATAATCAAGGTATTATCACTCAGGTATTCCCAAGCAATGAGAGGGGCAAAGCCTTGGGTATCTCCGGAACCTTCGTTGCTCTTGGGTCAATGGCCGGTCCTCCAATCGGTGGATTTATTATCTCAAGCTTCAGTTGGAACTATATCTTCTTAATCAATGTTCCGATTGGAATTTTTGTTTTTCTTCTTGGGCTTAAAATACTTCCAAAGTCTCAGAAGAGTACGGCGGAAAAACTGGATACCAAGGGCGCAGCTCTGTTTGCAATTTTCATCATTGCTTTATTTGCGGCCTTAATCATGGGAGAAGAATATGGATATCAAAATCCTGTTATTCTTGCTGGATTAATCTCTTCTTTAATATGCTTTAGCGTATTTATTATTTCAGAAAGAAGAACAGAATATCCTCTGCTGCCGTTAAGTCTTTTTAAAAACGGGTTGTTCTCACTCAGCATATTCTGTGCATTTATTTCCTTTATATCCATAAGCATCTCTATGATAATACAACCTTTTTATCTGCAGAATGTATTAAAATATTCCCCTGCCTATACCGGAATAATCATGGTTGTTTATCCGCTGATCATGTCCGTGGTTGCCCCTGTCAGTGGTAGCTTATCTGATAAAATTGGCTCGGAGCTGCTCACTTTTCTAGGCCTTGTGGCGAACAGCACAGGACTATTTCTGATGGCGACACTGAATGAAAACTCCAGTTTGTTAACCATGATTATTTATATCGTAATTATGTCGATCGGAAATGGATTGTTCCAATCCCCGAATACTTCACTAATTATGTCGAATGCTCCCCGTAATATGCTTGGTATATCGGGAAGCGTAAACGCTTTAATCCGGAATCTCGGTATGATATCGGGAACTTCTATGGCGGTACTTATTTTATATAGTCGAATGAGCAGCCGCATTGGATATAACGTATCCACTTATATCAGTGGCCGGGAGGATGTATTCGTTTATGGTATGAAAGGAGCTTATCTCACTGCCGCTTTTATCTGCTCCTTAGGTGCTGCCCTTACGGCATTTCGTTTATACAAAATAAGAAAATTTAAGCTGAATCAGACGAAATAGATGAATATTAAATTAGAAATTAGAATTCTTTATTCAAGTGACATAAGATAGTAAATAAATGAATTAAAATAAAAATGTATATTTTTGATAGAGATAAAGGGATAGGGGCTTGTGTCAATTATAATCCAATTGGCATAAACCCCTATCAATCTTATATAACAGAAACTTGATTACGGTTATTATTCTTAGCCTTATATAAAGCTTCATCGGTAATTCGAATAAATTCGTTCATTGATAATCCTTCACTGGGGATAACGGTATGGACTCCTAAACTGATTGTTACATGATCGGAAGCTGATGAGAATGCATGCCGTATATTTATATTTTCCACACTGCATCTCATTTTCTGTGCAAGTATTAAGACCTCTTCCTTATCAGAGTCAGGAAGAATAACGCTAAATTCTTCTCCGCCATATCTTACTATAGTATCAAACGAATTAGTGATACAGTCCGATAACACTTCTGCAACACGTTTCAGGCAGACATCTCACGGCCTGATACCCATAATGATCATTAAAGGCCTTGAAAAAATCAATATCGATCATTACTAACGAAAGATATGCCTTACTATTTATACAGTTTTCCCATTCCTTAGGTAATATTTTATCAAACATGGATCGATTATAAATACTCGTCAAACTATCCGTCTGTGACAATTTCTCTAATTTTCGATTTGCTTGTGTTAATTTATGGTTTGCTTCTTCCAATGCCCTGTTCAACCTCTTCAGCTCACTGCTCTTTTCCTGTATCTTTTTTCTGTTTAGGAAGTCCTCTACGCTATTTTTAATGCGCATACAGGATATCGCCCAGGACATAATTAAGATCGATGAGCTGTTAATATAATAACTGAACAGATGATCCCCTGAGGTATTAAAGAATGGTAATAAAAGTAGAAAATATGTATGTATGACACCGTATGATACGAATAAGTTGAATGGGCGGTA
>JAQUYQ010000267.1 GCA_028691795.1 Herbinix sp. | reverse complement strand
GGTCTGACTTAACCAGTCCGCCATCGTTTTCATCACCGAGAATACGGTCACCGTCAATTAATTCGCATGTACATCTTCCTGTTTCTCCGTGCATACGCACAGACATACTGTAATCCACATTGTTAAGCTCTAGCGAATCTGTAACAATCTTCGCATAACCATCATCGGCCAGCACACCGATATAGGCTGCCGTATGCCCAAGCTGACTACAATATACAGCTACATTAATACAGTTTCCTCCTGGATTGATCATGCGATCTATATAATTAATGTCTACGACATTATCTCCCATGCAGGCAATTCTTATCATCTTAAATCCTCCGTTATATCGTATTATGTAATAAATTTAACCCTTGACTGCTCCTGAGTTCATACCTTCAACAAAGTACCTCTGCAGAGCTATATATACAATAATCATCGGCAGTGCCGCCAGCGTCAAACCTGCAATCAATACACCCCATTGAGTCTGACTTGTAGAACGTATAGCAAAAATTCCTAGAGGAACCGTCTGTAAATCCTTGCCTTCCGTAAATACAAGAGCAAATGCAAAGTCGTTCCAGATATATCTTGCACTTAAAACCGCTGTTGTGGCAATTGAAGGTTTACTCATTTTCATGACAATTTTGAAAAATGTCTGAAAAATTGTACTGCCATCAATGATTGCAGCTTCTTCAACTTCAACGGGAAGTGTTACCATAAATGACCACATCAAAAAGAACGAAAATGGTATACGATATGCAATATAAGGAATTAATAGTCCAACCCTGGTATTGTATAAACCTGTAATAGATAACATCTTATAAATAGGAATAAGTGAACACTGCGGCGCAAGCATCATTCCTGACAGAATAAATAAAAACACAAGATATTTAAACTTAAATTTGAAACGGACAACTGCATAAGCTGCAAAGCCGGAAATCAAAACAACAAAAAAAGTACCAATTATCGTAAAGAATAAACTATTAAGTACATTTTTTTGAATATAGGCTGTCCATACATAAATAAAGTTTTGAACCTTCCATTCTGTCGGCAGTCCCCAAGGTGTTGAAAAAATATCACTGTCTGCCTTAAAACCACTGATTAACATCCACATAAGTGGTGAAAGTATAATAATCATATAGAACAACATCAATATATGGATTATCAACTTTTTGACTTTCGTACCTATACTCATGTTAATACTCCTCTTTCATAGAATCTTTTACATTGTACATTCGCAGCTGTATAAACGATAACATAAATGTAATTACAAACAGCAGAACACCGATCGCGCTTGCATATCCCATGTTATCCTTTCGAAATCCGGTTTCGTACATAAGTGTTGCAAGAACCTCGGTCGCGCTTCCTGGACCACCACTTGTCATAACATAAATTTCATCGAAAACCATGAACGCACCAATAATTGTAATTGTAGTATTCATTAAAATCGTAGATTTAATCATTGGTATTGTAATCTTTAAAAATGTCTGAATACCATTAGCACCATCGATTTTAGCAGATTCGTATATATCCATTGGAACATTTTGAAGACCTACCGTATAAAGCATGACCATTTCTCCGATATACTGCCATTGCGATACCATAATGACCGCCATCATTGCCGTCTTTGAATTCCCAAGCCAGTCTTGTGTTAGATTTTCTAAGCCGATCGCCTCTAATAACGGGTTTACGAACCCGATTGAAGGGCTGTAAGCAATAACCCATAAAAGACCAATTGCAGTCAATGAAACAACAGCTGGAATAAAGATTACAACTCTTGTTAATGCTGCAAATTTTTTATTTGCAAAAACATTTATAATATGTGCAATAATTAAGCCTAGACCCACTTGGAGAATAATGGATACTACCGCATATAGAGCATTATTAAGGAACGCTTGCCATACTCTCTCATCCGAGAGAAGTTTGTGAAAGTATTTCAGTCCTACAAATTGCATGGTCTTTGAATAAGCGGTCCATTTAAAAACGCTGTAATAAATATTCAGAAATACTGGTAGAAAAATCAGCAGCGCCACGATAAGGAGTGCCGGTAAAAGAAAAATTGCTAACATTTTTTTGCTCTTATAAATAGTCATAAATCTTAATACCTCTCTCTTTAATGAAAAGGCACACGCTTCACCAGACGTGTGCCTTCTAGACATATGTCATACTACTGGTCTGCAGCAACTTCCTTTGCTGTATCTGAAACTTGAGTCATAATGGAAGCGCCATCTTCACCATCAAATATTGTCTGGCATCCAATTAAATATGTATCAGCTACCGTCTGATTAATTGCACAGTCAAGCCATTCTGAAATTCCGGGAGCTTCTAAGTTCTTATTGATTATTTCAAGCGTACTAGGCATACATTTTGAAGGGTCAAGCTCAACAGATGTTGTTGGCAGGAAACCTAAATCATAAACCATCTTTGCCTGTACTTCATCACTAGTAAGATATTTAAGGAACGTTATTGCTTCATCAGGATGTTTAGAGCTAGTATTTACCATAAATACATCAGGTCCGCCAGTAATATAACCTGCTTCGCCTTTTGCACCTTCTACCTCAGGGAAGTCAAAATAGCCCCAGTCATCACCCAATGCTTTATTATAATTAACAAGATTCTGAACTTCTTCATAAATCATGGCTGCTTTACCTTCTTGAACCA
>JAQUYQ010000075.1 GCA_028691795.1 Herbinix sp. | reverse complement strand
TTTAATGTATAAGAATAATCTTCCGATGACAAAAGAAAATATAAAACAGTTTGAGGCATACCAAAGTGGAACTAACAAATTATTAAACGATATTAATTCGATAACAAAAAACATCTCTGAATTATTGAAGAGTCCGCAAGATGTATCCACAGACAGTGTACCCAGTCTGGCAGAAGATAAACAAAATTATTCAATAGCACAGGGCCTATCAAACAAAGATAATGCAATCGAAAGTGATCCTTCAACCCCAGAGGCACCAGTGCAGCCGGAAGTATTATCAAACTCACAGGATACACTGAAAAAGGTTCTACAGATTAACGGAAAGCTTATTGATATATTATATAATGACTCAACAAATTCTACAAATGTAACTCTAGGTAATCCTCTGGGCAGCCTCCTATCTCCTGAAGAACTGACTGTTCTTGGAAAAGCAATTGAGCAGAAAATTGCGGACCAAACTCAGCTGCCTGCAAATATACCTTCTGACCTTATGCAGCAGGTGACAAATGGTATTCTTTCTCTTGATGATACTATGAAGCTGATTAATTATCTATCGCTTCCGGCTGACAATCAGGCTGGAACTGTTATTACTAAATTATTAGATCAATTTGCTCCACTTCAAGATAATATTGTAACCATTGCAGATACTTTCAACTTATCAGAAAGAACTACCTTACTAGAGTATATGGGGGATTTCCCTGATGATTCAGGTATTAAGAGTCAGATAGAGAATGGATCTGTTACCCTGCAAAAGCTATTAACCTATATTCATCAAAACTTAGCTCAATCAGACAATAAGACAGCCATGAAACTACTGCAAGCTCCTGAATACAGTAAGCTTATGGAAAATGCGTTCCTGCAAAAATGGACACTGACTCCTGAGAAAATTGCGAAGAAAACTCCTGTTCAAGAGCTTTATCAAAATCTACAGGAGGATATCGAAAAGCTATCTCAACTTAGCAAAGAAGGTAAAGCTTCCTCAGAAACACTGCAAATTCGTGAATCTTTGAAGAACCTCCAGGAAAATGTTACATTCATGAAGGATCTAAATCAAATGATTACCTACCTTGGGCTGCCAGTCCAATTAAAGGATCAAAAACTACATAGTGAACTCTATGTATATACCCGCAAAAAGGCACTTCAGGAAAGCCCCGATAATATCAGCGTTCTTCTCCATCTGGATATGACACATCTTGGTTCACTTAATATTCATATTCAAATGAGCCACAGCCTGATTCAAGCCAAGTTTTGTGCAGAGGATAAAGAAGCAGGACAAATAATTGCTAAAAATATTCCCCTGCTTGAAGAAGCACTGGGAAGAAAGGGATATGAACTTCACGCCGAGCTTGTGGATACTTATGAGAAGCCTGATTTTAGCAAGGATTTCATTGAAGAGAATTCACTTGATACTGCGGTGAAACGCTATACCTTTGATATCCGGACATAACTTATCTAATATGCGTTACATGCTGATATTACAAGCAATACTAAAGTCTTTGAACTGGTCGCGGAGCATACGCCTCACGGCGTATGCTCCTCCCAGAACCGTGCTTGCCCAATGACGGCTAGGTCGGAGGGATTACTCCTCATTCCCGCCTGAGAACTGTATATGTGACTTTCATCATATATAGTTCAAACATACTGTTTCTCAGTTTAATCTTGTATTGTTGTACTTTTTATCTCTTTTCTCAAAGTAAGGCGGTTTTGGCTATTATAATTATATACTGTATTCGAGCCCACCAGTCTAAACTGTACTGCTTGTTGTATTTAAAGCAGCGTCCTTTTTCGAGGCAACATTTCCATATTTGTCATAAGACAAAAGCGGTTACCTTTCACCTGTGCTCCGTTCTTATTGTACTCCAGCCTTTGCACCGTGGCATATGGGTCATTTTTTTCTATGAGCCTTCCCAATGGGTCATCAGATCGGATTTTCAATACTAAAATTAAGCACAAGATAGAAAACAGCCACTCATTGGTTTGATATGATCCCTCTAAAGTCAATGTCATGATGCCGGAGTCGGTTCATAAATCCGAGGTGGCTGTTGTTACTATTCTAGTGGTATATAGATTCCAGCGTGTGATATCTTTTGGTCACCATCATATAATATTTTTTGGTCACCATCATATATTTTTTCTCTATCATCTGCTTTTACCACCAAGAGCATATAAAGGCCAACATTATCAGGGTAATCTGTATCCATTGGATAATCTCGTAGTAAAAAGAAATATTTTTGCTTATCTGTAGTTACATAATAATATGATTTGACCTCTTTCTTTTTATGCCCATGATTATTCGATTTAAAAACAGTTGGGCCACTTGATTTTTCCCATGTATCAACATCACCTTGAAAAAAATCAAACAAGTAATCCATGCTACCGTCAAAATCTTCGGCATCATTCAGTGCCTGTTTAGAGAATATCGCCTTCAGGGCATCTTTATCCTGTTTCTCCAATGCTTCAATTACTTCTTTCAAACGGTCATCTGCTTTTTTATCATCACTATCGTTATTCAACATTTCCGTTCTTGACCCTCCTAACGAACATGAACTTAAAAACAACATACTAAGAATAAGTATTAAGCTTATTATAATCTTATGCATAAATCATTTATCCCTCCCTGCTAAAATGTTAAAGTAAGTATATATTTATTATCTTCCGATATTTCCCACATATCTTTATTATCCAAGTAGTCATCTGAAATAATAAAATCATAATACATATCTTTATTACCAGAGAAATCAATTGTGAAAACTGCTGTGAGCTCCTCAGCAAGGACACCTTCATTCGCAGGATTAGTATCAAATCCAGTAATCCACCAATTGTCCTCATCAGGAGCCCAATAGAATAACTGTTCTTCGTTTTGATAGAGCGTCAGAGTCATTGGCATGGCATATTTTGTTCCTGTTAGCCAGTGGGGTTCTCCACCATAATAAATACCCAGTTCTGCACCGGCACCTAGATTAATATAATCTCCCTTCCAAGCCCAAAAAATTAATTTCTCACTGTTGTTATATGTAAATTCAAACTTTGCTGAATCCATACTGGAAGCTGCATCAAATGTCCAGTCATATAAATCATTATATCCAACATACTTCCAACTTTGCCACCAATCCTGTCGTATATGGTATATACCGTTTTTATCTTTTTCAGCTCCTAAAGTCCATTTTAAGAACCAATCCATATCGCCTGATTTTGTTTTATCTTTCCACCAGTCTACAATGTTGCCACAAATCCCCTTGGTAGAAAGACTAAAATTTCCTTGCGCACTTGATAAAGTAGTAATATCATCCGTATTTTTACTTCTTATAACAGCCTCGCTTATAGCAATGTTCTCACCAGGATGATAAACTTGTATTTCAGACGGTTTCGAACTTCCGGGTACATAGTTCTCAATTTTGCTTAATCCCGTATTACTACTTCCTATATTGTTGGCAATAGATGCAATAACACCTGCCATACTACCCTGAGAGGTGCTACCTCGATCTATAGATTTACTAACAATATTCTCTGCTTTATCGGCATTGGTTATTGTATTTATAGGAAGCTTGTTAGTGGTTTGGTCACTTTTTTTCAATCCTCTCGAACTAGTGTCTATATTTATGAAACCACTAACTAAATATTTCCCTATAAGCTGATCTATTGTATGACCTGTCGGGTCTACAAAGCGGACAGGGTTACTTTGACAATACGTATACAGATTCAAGCTTAGCGGGTCATTTCTCTTTGAATACCTTACATCATCTTCTGTAATAAACCTTGCAATCGTACTATCATAATATCTCGCATTAAGATAATATAATCCGCTTTCATCATCACTCTGATAGCCTGCATATTTGATATGATTATCTGCGCTGCCAGTCTCATTTATCATTGTACCGAAGGCATCATAATCATAGGTTGCGGCTATGTTTCCAACACTGTCGATTAATGCAGTTACATCTCCATGAGCATTATAGAGGTAATAATAGTTCTGTGCACCCACTTCGGAGTCTGCTGATACTGCACGGTAAAGTAGCGCACTTCCGTATGCCTGATAGGCTGTCTGCTTGCCGGTAGCATCTGTTTCCAGTACTACCTTGTCTGATTTATACAGATACTTTGTGGTCTTATTATTGACCGTCTTCTCCACGCGGTAACCCTGAGCATTATACTGATAGGAAGCAGATGTATTGCCAGCTTTCATACTCATTAGGCGGTTATAGTGGTCATAAGTATAGAGAGTAAGATTACCGATTCCGGTACCGTTATTCGTTCCACGTTTTATCACTAATCCGAAGTCCGGTAAATCCTCTGGGGTTAAGGCTTCTGTACTGATTGCTTCCATCGTACCGGCGGTCTTACTTACAATGTTGCCGTTGTTGTCATAGAGATATCTCGTATATGTCCCTCCTGTGGAGACGGTAGAGATAAGACGGTTCTGACTGTTATAGTTATATACTGTGTTTGAACCTACTAAGCCGATTTGTACTGTCTCTGTCTTACGGTTTCCGGCACCGTCGTAGGTATAGCTGGTTACTTTTCCATTTGGCTCGGATACGGAGTTTAATTGGTTCAGACTGTCGTAGGTATAGGTTGTAGTCCCTTTTGCCTCCGTCTTGGTGAGCTGGTTACCCGCAGCATCATAGGTATAGCTATAAGAGGATATTACTGTGCCATTTGCTTTCTTATTGATGAAACTTGTTACCTGGTTCTTCCTGTCATAGGAATAGTTTTCAGTCGTTCCATCCGGGTAGGTAATCTGGCTTATGCTTATTTATACACTCCTTTAAAAGTATAAATGAATTCTTGTCTTCTGTAATACAGACCAGAAGCTTTTCGACCTCTTGTGAAAGAACCCTTAACCACAGCTCCATAAACGAAGCGGCTACCTGTATGTAGGCAACCGCCTGATCTAAGAGTCTTATTCTTATCACATTGAATACTGATTTTTAATTAAATTACTTCAATATCAAAATATAAAACTCCATTATCAAAATCCAAATAAAAATAGCCAGTAAATTTTTCTGGTTTTATAAATTTATCGAATTCATCACAATGATACCAATTAAATGATTGCATCTTTAATATTTTCGTATCAATCGAAGGTTTCCAATTATCGCCCGTATCTGTCCATTCATAGTCGTTTTTATATTTATTGAATTTTACAATGTCAAGTATAATAAATCCCTTCATCCAATATGAAGTAGGTGCAGGTATAGATGATCTACTATTTTTATTATTTGTATCTCCTTTCCAATAACATGATACAAAATCTCCTAGTTCTGGGAAACGACTTTTTATAGGTTCCTGATCTACTCTATATCCATTTTCATAGTTAAAGTTATTATTATTTTCATTTTTAGAAAAGTAGTAAAAAAATACAATTATAAAAATTATAAGTATTGGTATAATGTATTTAATTTTAAAATTCCTAATAAATTGAATCATATATTACCTCACTTTATTATCTTTTGTTATCTCAGTTGTATTACTGATATATCCTATCTGCCAAGTAACCACTCTTGTAATTTCGCCATATGTCATAAACGATTTAGCCCATCCAAGTTCGGCAAACCTACCATTTACATCATCCGGTGTACCTGAAGCAATATCAGCCAATCCTTTATTAAAGTTATATTTATCCACCTCATGAATTGTAATTACCATAAATGGGTCCAATTTTTCAGATTTATATATCTTCTTTTCTTAACTGTAGGATACATATATTTTTACTTTATTAAAAAAGGTAACAACAGACGAAACTGTGTGACCTCATCTTCAATCTTACAGTATATCATGTGTTATTTGCAAACAATTCCATAGGTAATCTCAAAGTCAACGCATTATCATAGATATATGCGTCGAGCGTCTCTGATATTTTATTTGGATGACTTTTTATTGTATTAACCAAATCTCTTAACTGCTTTTTATAAATCAACATAAATTCTGCAGCGTTATCTTTTATTTCACTTATCATATCTTCTAAGCATCGTATTCCTTCTTCAACTCCTCCTAAATATAATAAGCTAAAGCCAAGATATTTCTTTTGATGAAACAAATCAAAGGAAACCAATCCATATTCCTCTTTTTTATTTATTTTAATAAAATTTATAATGCCCTCTGGTGTTCCATATTGTTCAAACCATGGCAACCCATTTTTTATTAATAACTCCATAATATCACATAAACTTTGCTCTATATTTTCATAGGGCCACCACTCATTTTGTATAGTCTTAAATCTGCTAAGACGGCTTCCCATATTTAGTGTTACACACAGAGTATGTTCTAAAGTATAAAGAGGCATCATTGCTACTAAACATGTTAATCCAGTACTACCCAAATCAAAATTAATAATATGAAGAACATTGCCTTTTATTCTTAAAAATAAGGTATCCGATATAGCGATAAAATTGTTTGTACTACATAATTCGTCAAAATATTTTTTTATTAATTTCTTGATTCTTCTCTTGTCCATTTAATAATCTCCTTACTTTATTTCTATGACAGTAACAGAGCTAGAATACATAGGATTAACTGCGTTTTGTATTTGGGTTATTCTGGTTTGTGTCAATGTTGCACTGCCTGTTTTTAAGTCATAAACTGTTATAGTGCCGTCTGGATGATATTCAATAACATCTACTTGTACTCCACCTTTCGTTCCATAACTTAACCTTGCAATCGTACTATCATAATATCTTGCATTCAGATAGTATAATCCGCTTACCTATCTTTGTAAGCTAAAGTGTGATAAACATCACTAACGTTAAAAGGGCGCCGCACAATTTAGCGCGACATCCTTTTAACAGATAAATTGGCAAAAACTTTTGCTATTTTTAAGACTAAATCTTATTATTAGGGTTTTTAAATTTCTGGGACATATTTTTATTTTTTCAATAAGTTAATAATGTCATTATACCCTCCAGCCTCAGCTATGTCTAAAGCTGTCTTTCCCTCCTTGTTTTTTAAAGTAATGTTTGCTTCATGCTTCAATAATACTTTAACACAATCAATATATCCCATTGGTATGGCCTTCATCAATGCAGTCTCACCATTGCTGTTTTGATAATCAAAATCGCCTCCTCTTTTTATTAAGTATTCTAAAATATTTCTACTTCCTCCACTCGCCGCCCAGATTATTGCCGTATCACTATCACAATTTTCATCTTGGTAGTTTACAACAGCCCCACTTTCTACCAACAATTTAACAACGTCATACTCGCCTCCATACGCTGCCTCCATTAATGCAGATTCTCCTCCTGAACCGTCATCATATCTTAGTACCGAGTTAACGTCGACGCCACATTCTAGCATATATTTTACTAGTTCTATATTTCCATATTTTGCAGCGCTCAATAATGGCATCCCACTAACATTACTCCCATTTACGTTAGCTCCACTTTCTACTAATATTTTTGCTATTTCTATATTACCACGTGTACAAGCAATATCTAAAGCAGTATCTTCATTAAAAATAATATTAGGATCCATTCCCTTATTTAACAAATATTTAATTGACTCAATCTTGTTATTATACAAAGCAGAGTCCATAGCCGAACCCAATGTATCATTATTTAACGGATAACCGTTATCAATTAACAGATTCATTATCCGTATGTCGGCATTTTCTGCTGCAAAATCAAGTGCTTCACGGTAAAAGTCACGATCTGGCAGTTTATATCGCATTAATGCACCTTGTTTCACTAAATACTCAACAATGTCATATTGTCCATTGTTTGTTGCCAAAATCAATGCCGTATAATCATCTTTATTCTTAGCTTCAATATCAATCCCTATGTTTAATAAATACTTAACCATTTCCAGATTACCATATTGTGCCGCAACAATTAAAGTTGTATTTTTATAATCATCACAAGACTTTAAATCGTCGCCTTTGTTTACAAGCAGCTTCATCGTTTCTACTTCCCCAAATGCTGCCGTGTAAAATAGGATTTTTTGTTCATCCTCTTTCTGAATCTGATCTTCTTTTATTAAATTCCTTACTTTATCTGAAGCACCTACTATAGCAGCTTCCAACCCTTTATTGATTTCTGTCTTATACCCTTCTTTTATCAATTCTACAGTTACTCTATTTACCAGACCATATCTGTTTTCATTATCCGTATAACTACCATTCATAGCCGCTTTTAAGGTGATGGGTCTTACTTTAGCTCCATTCTTCAGTAAAATTGTTATTATACTATCTATATCATTTTCATTCGTATCTTTTTTACTATGTTTCAAGACATAGTCAAGGGCTGTGTAACCATTTTTATCTTCTTTCCCAACTTTTGCTCCATTTTTAATTAAAAACTCGCAGAATGAAATATCAGTAATATATGCTGAATACATAAGCAATGAACGTCCTGATGAATCTGCATAATTAACATCAGCTCCATTTTCAATTAGGTATTTCGCAATCTTATCTTGATTCTTCATTAAAGCAATCATAACCGGGTTTTCATAAGAGACATATGATACCTTAATTTTATTCAGATTAGCACCATCTTCTATTGCCTCTCTCACTCGTTCTAAATTTCCACTTTCAATTCCACTATTCAATTTTGCATCGCTCTCTATTACTAGCGCTTTACCAACATTATTAGTTACACTGTTCGCAACATTTTTTAATGAACAAGCTGTGAGTAGTATACTTATCAGAAATACTAAAATTGCGAGTATCGATTTCTTACCCATTCTTCGACCCCTTTCCAAACTATTTTTCAAACTTCTAGGTATTCTGCTTGAGAGAATGACTAGAAGACTCTCATTATGTATAGAGTTCACTTAATAGAAATTCAAAATATAAATCTTAAACCAGGTAATTCATTTAGTATTTTATTAATCGAGCTAGGACTATTATCACTTACACCAGTTTTCCATTTTGCTACATTATATCCTATGACTAATGCAAGATTTTTTGCTTGTGTGACACATTCAAATATTGTATCATCTGACCATGGTGGGTTTGTTTTCGTGTTACTAAATATAAAACTTGCCGTGCTACCATCTTGTGATATTCCATCTACTTTTTTTGCTATATCCAACATCCTGCAATGTTTCATAGAATGGAGACAGTAGCGAAACTACGGTTTTGACTTTATAGTTATATACTGTGTTTGATCCTACTAAGCCGATTTGTACTGTCTCTGTCTTACTTCTTCCTAAGCTATCATAGGTATAAGTAGTCAATGCACCCATACTGTCTTTGGAATATAAAAATTTTCGATACGATCATACTGAAAGATGGTGCTATACCGTCATATATCATAAACCGTACCATCACTAGCCAAAAACAGTCACCATTAACACTATGAGAAAAGCAGCCGCTGGAATATATACTAATTAATTTACTATTATTTTCGTTTATTTACAATGTAACAAAACATAAACGACAATTATATATGTATGAACGTTGTTTTTTAATATTTTTATTATCTAGTGCTTTATCAAATTTGTTAATTAAAAATAAAGCTTCCCACTTGTATCATAAGCTTATTATTGTATTACTTTTGAGAAGTTCTTATTCAGTATTATGTCCTTAACAGTTACTGGGTAACATCCGAGTTTTTCACTCGTTTTTCCCAATAGAAAAAGCTGAACAATTGGATTCAGTTCACAGCCTCCAATTGTTCAGCTTTTTTATGAATTTGTATGATGTACTAGTATAAGATATTCTTTTGAAATTCAGCAACCTACAGCTTATTCCATTCTCCCCAGCTCAATTTGATAATAATGTTTCTATTCATTTCTTAATGCATCAATCGGATTAAGCTTTGAAGCTTTACTCGCCGGCATATATCCAAACCCAATTCCTATTGCTGCTGATACGCCAAAGGCAAGAATAATTGAATTTGTCGTGGGTGCCGCTTCCACTCCAACTATATTACCGATGGAGCCGGTTGCTACATATCCAATTATGATCCCAATTAGTCCTCCTAACATACTGATGGATGCCGCTTCTATAACGAATTGCCACATAATATCCGACCTTTTTGCTCCAAGTGCTTTACGAATACCGATTTCTTTTGTTCTTTCCACCACGGATACCAACATGATATTCATAATACCAACACCGGCAACCAACAGGGATATACCGGCAATGCCGCCTAAAACTGAGGATAATATTGTAGTTATGGAATTAATGGTGTCCAGAAGTTCTGCACTGGTGGATATCGTATATAGTTCCTCATTTTTAAATACATTATATAAATAATTATCCAGTATCGTTTCAGCCACTGTTACATATTCCGGATCTTTTGTAATAAAGGTATAGCTGGATATGTCCGAAGATCCGGCTAATCTGGTAGCATTCGAATAGGATATGTAGATACAGTCATCCGTAGAATTCGCTTCCGAACCAGCCTGTTCCTGCTGTACTCCAACAATTTTATAGATATCACCATTAATTCTGATCGTATCACCAAGGCTTACACTTCCGCCACATAATTCCTGAACGATATAACTTCCGATAACACAAGCATTATATCTATTTTTAATATCTGCATAGGATATAAAACGCCCGGAAGATAAAGTTAAACTATTGAGAGTCAAATAATCCTCTCCTACCCCTTTGACCGATGTGGACAAGGAAGTGCTTTCGTATTTAACTGTATATTTCGAACTTACACTTGGTGTAACTCCCTCAAAAATTTTACTGTTATCTTCCGCCAGTTGATACATTTCATCAACGTCTACATTTCTGGTGTCCGTATTTGTAACTGATACGGACAGCGTATTCGTTCCCATTTCTGAAAATGTATCAATAAGATAATTTGTAGCACCCTGCATCAGACCTAATAATGTTATAACTGATCCTACACCAATTATCATACCCAGCATAGTAAGAAAGGAGCGCATTTTACTTCCAAGAATACTTTGCCATGCTAGCTTAAATGCTTGAATTATTCTCATGCTAATACCTGCTTCCTGTATTCATCAACATTTCCGTCAAATACGATTTTACCATCATAAATGGTAACAACTCTCTTTGCTCTTTCTGCTACTGACCGGTCATGTGTGATAAGAACAATTGTATTTCCTTCTTCATTCAGCTCATTTAAAAAATCTAACAGTTCTTTACCCAGCTTTGAATCCAGAGCACCGGTAGGTTCATCAGCTAAAATTAAGGAAGGCTTACCTGCCAAAGCTCTTGCTACGGCACCTCTTTGCTGCTGTCCGCCGGATAATTGATTGGGAAAGTTCCTCCATTTATCTTCCAGTCCTACCTTTGTTAAGGCTTCCATAGCAGCCCGCTTTCTCTCTCTTCTGCTAAATCCTGCATATAGTAAGGGAAGCTCAACATTTGCAAGCAGGTTGGACTTTTTCAGAAGATTATATTGCTGAAAGATGAAGCCTATTGTTTTATTTCTTATAATGGCTAATTCATTATCTCTTAACTTGCTTACATCTTTTCCTTTTAAGATATACTTACCCGAAGTAGGTACATCCAAAGCACCTATGATATTCATAATCGTAGATTTGCCGCTTCCTGACTTGCCTACGATAGCAACAAACTCTCCCTTATCTATTACCAGGTCAATTCCGTCATTCGCTCTGACCTCTTCATTCCCCATTTTATAAATCTTATGAATGTCAACTAATTGAATGAGAGGAGCATTACTATTCTCTTCTTTCTGTTTACGTAATCTCATGAGCAACCTCCTATTGTCCTGGGGCACCCATACCGCCGCCCATATTGCCGCCACCGTTGAAATTACCGCGGTTCATATTCCCCCCGCCTGCTGGCATTCCACTATTCGAGTTGCCGCCGAGACCTAAACCATCTAATAAACTACCTTCTTCCGTAGCAGCTTCTGAGCTGATGGCACGTTGTACATATACTTCTTCCGTTCCTGTTAATCCGCTTGTAACCTCAACATAATCTCCATCTGTAATTCCAGTTTCAACAGCGACCTCTTTAAAACCTGCAGGAATATTTCCAACAGCTTCCGTTACGGTATCATCTTTTACATATACTACATTATTACGCATAAGCGCATCACTTGGAATTGCGATACAGTTCTCGGCCTCCTCTATAATAATATC
>JAQUYQ010000266.1 GCA_028691795.1 Herbinix sp. | reverse complement strand
AACTAGAATTAGATCGTCGAGGTATGAGTTCCCACGCTATCAGAAAAACCTTCGCATATCACATATTACAGCAAGTAGGAAATGATGACAAAGGAGTAAGAGTTCTACAGAAGATACTTGGACACAGTTCATTCGAGAGTACGCAATACTATCTAGGGATTTCACAGCAGGATATGATGGATGTCTGTACCAAATTACACTTAGGTGTATAGTGGGGGGTAGTTTTACATTCCAAGATGAAGATGTAATATACACTACCCTACCCAGAGGAAGATACAGTTATAAAACAAACCACAATACCAAACAAAGATAACTACCAAACAAACCACAAGAAAGGAAGACGAGAATGATTACTCACCCACCACCGTAACAGGACAAAACCAGAATACTACACACGACATTTTACCAACACAAAACACACCACCAGAGTACGGTTTCCGTCAGGAAACAAAAAGTATATATTTATATTACTTCTATATATTTATATATTTAGTCTATATATTTATGTTCGGATAACACACACTTTCTGTGTGTCCGTGCCAAACCGTGAACACACACTTTCCGTGTGTTAAAACTTAATTTTACATTTTAGACACACACTTTCTGTGTGTTGGCGGTTTTATAAAAATGTCACTATAAACGTTTATTTGAAAGGAGTATGAGTGAAAAAATACTATTATTGTTATTGTCCTTGGAGATTTGATTTCCTACATAATAAGAAAAACATACATTATATTTGTAAAGGTGTTAATGAACGCAAAGATACTACATTCTTTTTATTTGAATTTACCCCAGAAGTAAAACAAGCACTAGATGAGTATAGTTATCTATATCCTGCTTCTGATGTAATATAAGTAGCGAGGTGTAGAAATAATGTTTGGAAATGAATCTTATATTAATTATGACAAGAAACTTATTACTGATAAAAATTTAGAGAATAAATTGCTATTGATAATGGCATATTTAAGACTTAATGCAAGTTATGATGGTTATGTTGGACTGACCTTAAATCATTTAATAACTGATATTGGATATAAACCAGATAGACATGAAGGGGCTATCAATGATCAAATTAAGATTATCTTACAAGAAATGATTGATGATAAAAGTTTATATTTGATTCCTGCTATTAAATTAAATGAACTAAATGTAAAACAATTTTTTTATATCGTAATCAATGACGAAGAAAGTAGCATATTTAATATTAAAAAGACAACTAAATATGTGCAATTATCTCGTGGCGAATATGATAAGATTACAAAGTGCAAAACCAAATTAGACAAAGCCCGTTTACTGAGGATATATTTAAACATTAAAAAATTTGTTAATACTAGCGATGGTATTAAAGAAGAAGATAGAGTTGCCTATCCATCTATGAGAGTCATATCAAGGGATTGTGGAATTACTATTGGTGGGAATGTAGATGATGCAATAAAAGAATTAGTTAAATTAAATCTTATATATGAACATGTTACTGGTAGCTATAAAGATGATAAAGGTAATACTAAAAACGCAAATAATGTTTATGCACTAAGTAAGCAAGGAATAAGCAAAGCGGAAGAAAGAATGTTGGATTATTATAATGTGGATTGTTTCTATAAGGTAGCATCCCCTAAGAAAAAACAAAAGCAATCTATACCAAAACAAAAACCATCTTAAACAGAAACGGATTGGGACGAAGAATTTGACGGAATACTGGACGATATGTACTAAGGTACATTTAATTTTTACCACAATAAAATATAACCAAAATAGAGAGGATGATAAATATACTAGAGATTAATAAGATATATAACGAGGATTGTTTGGAGGGGATGAAAAGGATTCCGGACAAAAGCATCGATATGATTCTGTGCGATTTGCCGTATGGGACAACGGCTTGTAAGTGGGATTCGGTTATTCCATTTGAGCCTTTATGGGAACAATATGAAAGGGTTATAAAAGATAATGGAGCGATTGTTCTGACAGCAAGTCAGCCATTTACAAGCCTGTTAGTTACAAGCAATATAAAGAATTTTAAATACGAGTGGATATATCAAAAAACGGCAGGAAGTAATTTTGCCACAGTAAAATATCAACCATTCAAAGAGCACGAGAGTGTTTTGGTTTTTGGATTAAATAAAACACGATATAACCCACAGATGGAAAATCGAAGAGGAAATGAGACAGGTAAAACAAGAAAAGCTGCAAGAGATGTTTCTACCGAAGGCATTAGTGGGGATGTTTATGGCGGTATTAAAAAAGACAGAGATACAAGGAGTTACGGTGAATTAAGATACCCCTCGTCAGTTCAGCTCTTTAACAATAGACAACCAACAGATAGAGGGATGCACCCAACTCAAAAACCCGTAGCATTATTCGAGTACCTAATCAAAACCTACACCAACGAAGGCGAAACAGTCCTAGACAATTGCATAGGTTCTGGCACTACGGCAGTAGCCGCAATCAACACACAAAGGAACTACATAGGATTTGAGTTAGACGAGAATTATCATAAGATAGCCAATGATCGTATTTTAAATGCCATTAATAAAATATAACCAAAATATAAGTTATACCTCATTTAAATTAGAAAGGAGTTTTTAATGCTATTAATTTCAACCAAGTAATAGCTTAAACAAAATTATATGACAACAAAAGATAATTCAATATG
>JAQUYQ010000265.1 GCA_028691795.1 Herbinix sp. | reverse complement strand
GATGGAAAAATTACAAGTTGTACTATTGATGCATCTCAGGGTACTGTAAACTTTGATACTAAGGGAGTTATTACTTCTGATTTAACAGTAGCGCCTCAGACAAAGCAGGAATTAAAGGAAGCTTATGGAATGAAGGCTAAATCATCAATTAGCAAGGAATGGTATGAACAGGCAAATGCTTTTGCAACCTATGTAACAGGTAAGACAGTGGATGAAGTTAAAGGAATTGCCGTTTCAGAAGAAGGTTTAACAACAGATGCTGATTTAGTAAGCTCCGTAACTGTTCATGTTGCTCCATTCATTACAATAGTTGATAAAGCAGTTACTAATTCAACTAAATAAGCATTGCTTTAATTTACAAATTCAGATAAATAAGCATTGCTTTAAGTTCAGTTACTGGTAAAATATTATTCGTACCTTGTATCATATATTTTTTCAGTATTACAAGGTACGGATTACTTAAATTGGGGGATTTATCATCATTTAAGACAAGATGATGTATCCCCCAATCTTAATACAAAAAGGAAATATAATTGTTTATATTCTATGAATAGGACAATAATTTAAATATTAGAGGTGAATGATTTGAGCAGAAAAGTAATAGCAGTCATTCTAATGATGGTGATGATAATCAATCTGAATGCCTGCAGTAAAGCGGAAGAAAAACGTTATGAAGCAAGCTTTTTGGATGTGTTCGATACCATGACAACACTAGTCGGGTATGCCAAAGATAAGGAAGAGTTTACACAATATGCTCAGATAATTCATGATCAATTAAAAGAGTATCATGAGCTGTATGATATTTATAATAACTATGATGGAATTAATAATATTAAGACAATTAATGACAACGCAGGAATTACGCCGGTTAAGGTGGACCAGAAAATAATCGATTTGATTAAGCTTTCTCAGCAAGCCGATCGACTCACCGATGATAAGATTAACATTGCCTTTGGTGCAGTCTTATCTGTATGGCATAAATATCGTACCGATGGACTGGAAGATCCTTATAACGCAAAGCTGCCTCCTATGGAAGAATTAAAAGAAAGAGCACAGCATACCAATATTAATGATGTAATTATCGATGAAGCTGAGTCAACGGTTTATCTCAAAGATCCGGAAATGAGTTTGGATGTAGGTGCAATTGCAAAGGGTTACGCAACCGAGATGTCAAGTCAATATGCACAGAGTAAAGGTTTTACGAATGGAATGCTTTCCGTTGGAGGAAATGTACGGACTTTTGGAAGTAAGCTTGATAGCGAAAGCAAAGATAGGTCCTGGAGAGTCGGAATTCAAAACCCGGATGTAGAAAGTAAAGATAAAAATCTCTATGTCCTAAACCTCAATGATTATTCGCTTGTGACCAGTGGGGTCTATGAGAGATATTATACTGTGGATGGTAAACAGTATCACCACATTATTGATCCGAATACCTTAATGCCTGCAGATTATTTTCTTTCTGTTTCTATTGTGTGCAAGGATTCGGGAATGGCGGATGCACTTTCAACCTCAGTTTTTAACATGCCCTATGAGGATGGATTGATGCTGATTGAGTCCCTGGAGGATACAGAAGCACTTTGGGTATTGAAAGATGGGTCAAGGAAATATAGTTCCGATTTTAATAAATTTATTAAATAATAATTAAACACTGAACATGAACTATTCACATAGAACTATGTATTAAATAGATTTGTAGGGCTTTTTTGATGTAATCCAGATATTAAATGCTCTTATATTGATACTGAATTGGGCAATATTATTTGAAATAAGGTGTAGATGATGATTAGAAGAAATGATATTATATTACTTGGTGTAGTTTTGAGCATAGCTTTAGCAACTATTTTTATCATGTATACCACGAAGTCCGATGGAAGCAAGGTTGTTATAACCATTGATGGTAAGGAGTTTAAAATCTTGGATTTAAATAAGGATATGCATTTAACCATAGATGGAGATAACGGGGAATATAACACGATTGAAATAAAAGATGGTGTAGTAGATATGATAGATGCCAATTGCCCTGATAAAATATGTGTAAAGCATAATGAAATACATTATAATGGGGAAACGATTGTATGCCTGCCTCATAAGGTTGTTCTTGAGATCGAAGATGGGGAGGAAAACGGAGTAGACATAATCGCCCAATAATAAGGAGCTGGAATGAAATCAAAAAGTGTAGCAACATATGGAATACTTATTGCCTTGGCTTTTCTCTTAAGTTATATAGAAAGTATCATTCCTGTTCCTATACCAATACCGGGAATTAAACTTGGTCTTGCAAATTTGGTGGTGATATCCGGTCTATACACAATGGGAGCGAAAGAAGCATTTGTATTATCAATTATTCGCATTATTTTGGTGGGCTTTACCTTTGGCAGTCCATCTACGATGATATTCAGTCTTGCCGGAGGAATATTAAGCTGCATTTTAATGATTATTTTCAACAAAACAAAATTGTTAGGTATTACAGGTGTCAGTATTGTCGGTGGAGTCGCTCATAATATAGGACAAATACTTGTCGCCATTTGGGTTGTTAAGAACGTGAGGTTAATTTATTACCTTCCATTTTTATTGCTTTCAGGTGCAGTCACAGGAACAATAATCGGATTACTTGGATCCATTATAGTTAGCAGAATAAGACGCATTATTGTATAAAGG
>JAQUYQ010000074.1 GCA_028691795.1 Herbinix sp. | reverse complement strand
TCTTTACTGTTTTTGTGGTGTATCTGTTACCGATAAATCGATATCAAATACGGTTCGTGATACATCATCACTGATATATCATAATGAAAATTTCTCATATACATCTTGTTAAGATGCATTTTGAAGTTCATGTGGAACTTCAATTTTTTAGAATTTTCAGGGTTGTTTTACTGTTCAATTATCAAGGTTCATTTGCCTCAGCATTACTGTCATGGAAACAGGTTTTCTGTCTCGCATAATTTCTTTACCGCGTCAGCGAAGATAATAATATCATATGCATACTTCTTTGTCAACAACTTTTTAGGTTAAATTTTTTATTTTTTTAAAAAAATATATCAAAATCAAACAACGTATTGAAAAACCTGCCTTTTTCCTACAGCATCATATGCTTGAATACCTGTAAAACAATCAATTTTAATAAATAAAGAAGAACATAATCCGCTTTCTAACTAATTATATAAATTATATATTATATCTATTTTTCTTACATTGTACTTTGAATAATTAAATTATTTGTATTTGAAAAATATTAAAAATGTAATATATTTTAAATAAGATTACTTATATGTGCAGACTAAAATAAATTTTCTGCACAATATATTTTTCTATTTATAACTTCCAAAGATATCTCTCTGACTTTCCTACGGCACTTTGCTACTGAAAGATCTTCTATTCCTACTTTATTTGCTCCATTTTCTTAAATTTATTTAAATTTATGTCCGGCAGATCAAAGGTTTGCCTCCAACTTCCTTCAGATTCCACCTCTCGATGGAAACAATGTAATAGGCTATGCGTTTCCTGCTATAAAAGCACACTCGTAACTTTCACTCGCAAGAGTTAACTCATGCTGGGCGTACACAAAAAAAGAAGCCGACAATATGTTATCGACTTCTTCGAATGAAATTAAATAGCGGAGAAAGAGGGATTTGAACCCTCGCGCCGGTCACCCGACCTACACCCTTAGCAGGGGCGCCTCTTCGGCCTCTTGAGTATTTCTCCAGAAACTGAACTTATATAATAAGTATTCAATTTTGAGCATTTAAAAAATAATTACTTCTTTAAAGCTTTACCTCTTTAGTGATTTCTCACGAGGCAAAAACTAGTATAACAAATCGACTTTCTTTTGTCAACTAATTTGCGTCACTATTTCATATAAATTATTTCCCATAGAATCAATTACTACGATTACTGGAAATTCTTCTACATAAAGTTCTCTAATTGCTTCCGTTCCTAAATCATCATACGCAATTACCTTGGAGGCTTTGATTTTCTTGGAAAGTAAGGCACCTGCGCCACCTACTGCTGCAAAATACACCGCCTTATTTTTTATCATAGCATCAATAACCTCTTTATTTCTTTTGCCTTTACCAATCATACCCTTTAGTCCGTTATCTAAAAGAAGAGGAGTATATTTATCCATTCTGCTGCTGGTAGTGGGACCTGCTGAGCCAATAACCTGCCCTTCTCTCTCTGGTGTGGGTCCAAGATAATAGATAATATTATCAGAGAGCTTAAAAGGGATTCCTTTTCCATCTTTCATTGATTCATACATTCTCAGATGGGCTGCATCTCTTGCTGTATAGATTGTACCAGTGATATAAACATAATCACCGGCTTGTAAACCTTCTACCTGGGTTGTTGTAAAGGGCGTATTAATATATTTATCCATTTAACTTCCGTACCTTTCACCTTTTTAACCTATTTATAAAAATAAATTGGCTTCATTTCATGTATAAAGTAATACTTAATTATTATATGGTTTGGGTGTCATAAGTCAATATTCTAATGAAGCAGAATATTGACTTATGACACTATAACTTATTTAAAAATACAATTACTTATCTATATCGTTCTGCTAACATGACGATTTACATGGCAACAGATATTAATTGCTACCGGTAATCCTGCAATGTGAGTCGGATAGGTTTCTATATTAACTCCAAGAGCAGTTATCCTTCCTCCTAAGCCTCCCGGTCCTATACCTAGCTGATTAATTTCTTCAAGCATTTCATCCTCAAGTTTTCGGATATGTTCCAATTTGGACGGTTCATTCATACTTCTGGCTAGTGCCTTTTTTGCTAAAAGCGCACATTTTTCAAAGCTTCCTCCAATACCCACTCCAACTACAATAGGTGGACAAGCATTCGGTCCAGCTAATTTAACTGTCTCAAGAACTGCTTGCTTAACACCTTCTGTTCCGTCGGAGGGTTTTAGCATATAAACGCGGCTCATATTCTCGCTTCCAAACCCTTTTGGAGCTACAGTGATCGAAAATTTATCTCCCGGAACAATTTCATAATGAATAATTCCAGGCGTGTTGTCCTTCGTATTATTTCTTATTAATGGATCGGATACTACTGATTTTCTTAAATAACCCTCTTGGTAGCCTTGGCGGATTCCTTCGTTTATAGCATCCTCCAGGTTTATTCCGTCAATATGGACTTCCTGTCCAAGCTTTATAAAAATAATTGCCATTCCGGTATCCTGACAAATAGGTATATTATCTGTTGCCGCAATATCAAGATTCTCTCCCAGTTGACCTAGAATCTGTTTTCCAAGAGGTGTGGATTCTTTTTCATAAGCTCCACGTACCTTCTCTTCTACATCAGAAGCCAACTTATAATTGGCTTCGATGCACATCTCTTTTATATTATTAATAATATCATCCGTGTGTAAATGTCTCATTATAACTCCTTTTTGAAGAATCTTATCCGAATATTAACTTAACCCTATTCTTCTTTTTCTCCATTATCAGAAGATTCCTCTTCCATGGACTCATCTTCAGAAGATTCATTTTCAATAGTTTCACCCTCAATGAATCCTTCTTCAACCTGATTTTCCTCTATAATATCATCATCTAAAGCTTCATACTCACTATAATCTTCTTCGGGGTAGTTTGATGGATCAACTTCTATATTCTCTTCATCTAATTCTTTTTCAAGATTCTTAATGAGTTCCTCATCGGTAGTAGTATCATTACTTTCTCTTACTTTTGCAAAACTTGCTACGGTAATATCCGTATCGGTATCAATTGACATTAATTTTACACCAGAGGTAATACGTCCAAGTACTGATATATCACTTACCATCAGACGGATGATAATTCCCTCTGTTGTGATAAGAATAACCTCATTTTCTTCATTTACCGCTTTAACGCCAACAACATCGCCGGTTTTCTCTGTGATCTTATAGCATTTTACACCCTTACCACCACGACGCTGAACCGTGAATTCTTCCATCTCGGTACGCTTACCCATACCATTTTCTGATACAAAAAGCAGATACTGGCCTTGCGTATTAAGCTGCATTCCTACAATCTGATCATCACCGGTTAAGGTCATACCGATAACACCCATGGAAGTTCTTCCGGTAGGTCTTACATCGCTCTCATTAAACCGGATGCACATTCCATTCTTAGTAATCAGGAAAATGTCCTTCAGATGGTTCGTTGATTTTACTTCAATAAGATCATCGTCTTCGCGAAGGCTGATTGCCTGGAGACCAGACTTTCTTATATTTGCATAATCCTTTATTGGAGTTTTCTTAACAATACCATTCTTTGTTGCCATGAACAAGAAACGGTCATTTTTATATTCTTTCAAAGGTATAATTGCAGTAATTCGCTCCTCGGGTAAAAGCTGAAGCAGGTTTACAATTGCCGTACCTCTTGCCGTTCTTCCTGATTCTGGAATTTCATAGGCTTTTAGTCGGTATACCCTTCCCTTATTCGTAAAGAACATGATATAGTGATGGTTTGTCGTCATCAAAAGGTCTTCAATAAAGTCCTCCTCAATAGTCTGCATTCCCTTAATACCTTTACCTCCACGATGCTGACTCTTAAAATTATCAATTGTCATACGCTTGATATATCCCAGTCTTGTCATCGCAATAACGGTAACTTCATTCGGAATTAAATCCTCCATGGAAATGTCAAACTCATCATATCCAATCGAGGTTCTTCTTTCATCACCAAACTTATCACGGATAATTGTAATTTCATCTTTAATAACTGTAAGTAATTTCTTTTCGTCAGCAAGAATTGCCTTATATTCTGCAATCTTGTCCATCAGCTCTGCAAACTCATTTTCCAGTCTTTCTCTTTCCAAACCGGTTAATGCACGGAGTCTCATATCAATAATTGCTTGTGCCTGCACCTCAGAAAGCGCGAAGCGTTCGATTAAACGCTCTTTGGCAATATTACCATTTTGAGAAGAACGGATAATGGAAATAACTTCATCAATATTATCAAGAGCAATTAATAAGCCTTGTAAAATATGAGCACGCTCTTCTGCCTTATTTAAATCGTATTTGATACGTCTTGTTACAACTTCTTTTTGATGCTGAAGATAATAATCCAACATTTGGTATAAATTAAGAACCCTTGGTTCGTTATTAACCAAAGCTATCATAATTACACCAAAGGTGTCTTGCAATTGAGTATGCTTATATAATTGATTTAAAAGGACATTTGCATTTACATCCCTTCTCAACTCAATAACAATTCTCATACCGGTACGGTCTGATTCATCACGAAGCTCAGTAATTCCGTCAATTTTCTTTTCTTTTACTAATTCCGCTATTTTTTCAATTAATCTAGCTTTATTAACCATGTATGGAAGTTCGGTAACAACAATTCGGTTTTTACCATTTGCCATAGCTTCAATATCAGTCACAGCACGGACACGAATCTTACCCCTACCGGTACGATATGCCTCTTCTATTCCCGCTGTGCCAAGAATCTCAGCACCTGTAGGGAAATCTGGCCCCTTTATTATTTCTAAAAGTTCCTCAATTTCAGTTTCGCGTTCTTCTTCAATATGGTTATTAATTATTTTTAGAACACCATTAATAATCTCACGTAAATTATGAGGTGGTATATTGGTTGCCATACCTACTGCAATACCGGATGTACCATTTACCAACAAATTTGGATATCTGGAAGGTAATACAAGCGGCTCTTTTTCTGTTTCATCAAAATTCGGTGAAAAGTCAACGGTATCTTTATTGATGTCAGACAACATTTCCATTGAAATTTTGCTTAAACGTGCTTCTGTATAACGCATTGCTGCTGCACTATCACCATCTACCGATCCAAAATTTCCATGTCCGTCTATCAGAGGATATCTGGTAGAGAAATCCTGTGCAAGCTTTACCAAAGCATCATAAATAGAACTATCCCCGTGAGGATGGTATTTACCCATGGTATCGCCGACAATACGCGCACACTTACGATGCGGTTTATCAGGACCGTTATTTAACTCTATCATTGCATATAAAATTCTTCTTTGTACCGGTTTTAAACCGTCCCTTACATCGGGCAGGGCGCGTGCAGCGATTACAGACATAGCATAATCTATATATGACGTTTCCATCGTTTTTCTTAAATCGACGTCATGCACCTTGTCGAAGATATTCTCATCCATTACTTTTCCTCCGTTCAAACTATTCTGGAAATTACTTATTTTCCTTGTAATCTCAGATGTCCGTACTTTTATTCCCAATTTCTTTGGTACTTTGTTCTATTGCTAAATATCTAAATTTCTAACATATTTGGCATTCGTTTCAATAAATTCTCTTCTTGGTTCAACCTTATCACCCATCAGGGTCGTAAAGGTAACATCTATTTCAGAAGACTGCTCTTCATCCATAGTAACTCGCAGTAATATTCTTCTTTCCGGATCCATTGTGGTTTCCCAAAGTTGTTCTGCATCCATTTCACCAAGACCTTTGTACCGCTGTATCTTATTATTACCATCACGTCCAATGTCTGATAATATCTGATTAAGTTCTATATCACTGTAAGCATAACGTACAAACTTATTTTTCTCCACTTTATAAAGCGGCGGCTGAGCTAGAAATACATAACCCTGCCTAATCAATTCCGGCATAAAGCGGTAGAAGAAAGTAAGTAAAAGTGTACTGATATGCGCACCATCCACATCCGCATCGGTCATAATTATAATTTTATGATAACGCAGTCTTGCAATATCAAAATCATCTGAAATTCCTGTCCCAAATGCAGTTATCATTGCTTTAATTTCATTGTTAACTAAAATTTTATCCAGTCTTGATTTCTCAACGTTAAGAATCTTACCTCTTAATGGCAAGATAGCCTGGGTAGCTCTGGAACGGGCCGTTTTTGCGGAACCTCCCGCAGAATCTCCCTCAACAATATAAATTTCACTCTTAGAAGGATCCTTTTCAGAGCAGTCTGCTAATTTACCGGGTAAACTCATACCCTCGAGTGCTGTTTTTCTTCTCGTTAAATCTCTGGCTTTTCTTGCTGCATCTCTAGCTCTCTGTGCAAGAACCGATTTTTCACAGATTAATTTTGCTACCTGTGGCTTCTGCTCAAGATAATAAGTAAGCTGTTCACTTACAATACTATCTACCGCCCCTCTAGCTTCACTGTTTCCTAGCTTTTGCTTCGTCTGACCTTCAAATTGAGGTTCTGGAATCTTTATACTTATAATCGCAGTTAAGCCTTCTCTGATATCTTCACCACTAAGATTTGAATCGCTGTCTTTTAAGTATTTCATAGATCTTGCGTAATCATTAAAGGTCTTTGTGATTGCATTCTTATATCCGGCCAGGTGAGTTCCGCCCTCAGGTGTTGTAATATTATTTACAAAACTATATACACCCTCAGTATAAGTACTGTTATGCTGCATAGCAACTTCTACGTAAACGCTATCCTTTTGACCCTCACAATAGATAATATCGGGGTAAATAGGATCCTTATGCCTATTTAAGTATTCTACATATTCCTTAATTCCTCCGGCATAATGGAATTCTTTTTCTATTACTTCTTCTGATCGATTATCACGGAGAATAATTTTAATATTTTTAGTTAAAAAAGCCATTTCACGAAGTCTTTGTTTTAATACCTCGTAATCATATACCGTTTCTTCAAATATTTCTTTATCCGGCAAGAAGGTTACTGTTGTTCCCCTACAATCTGATTCTCCTATTTCCTGAAGTCTGCTCATGGCTTTACCACGTTCGTATCTTTGAAAATACTTTTTGCCGTCAACACATATTTCTACCGTAAGCCACTCAGATAATGCATTTACTACAGATGCACCTACACCGTGAAGACCGCCGGATACTTTATATCCTCCACCGCCGAATTTTCCGCCTGCATGCAGAATTGTAAATACTACCTCTACGGAAGAAATGCCTTTTTTCTGATTGATACCTACCGGAATACCGCGGCCATTATCGACAACAGTTATGGAATTATCTTTATTAATCGTTACATCAATGGTATCACAATATCCAGCCAAAGCTTCATCTATTGCATTATCTACAATTTCATACACCAAATGATGTAAACCTTTGGAAGATGTTGAGCCAATGTACATACCGGGCCTTTTTCTAACCGCTTCTAGACCTTCTAATATTTGAATTTGATCTGCACCGTATTCATTACTCATAATTTTTCAATCCTCCAGTTTTATCAGAGGATTTCTCCTCCATTTTTTTGAGGCTTTCACCTCCTGTTTGTTAAGAATATTTCTCCTACATTCTATCAAAGTAATCTTTCTCTATTAAACTTAAAGATTTTCCAATTATTTTGTCAGAGACATTCTCTTATGTTTTTATGACAAGTTAATTTATCTTTTATTAAAATTTACTTGATAATTTCAAAAAATTTCTCCTTCATTTTCACTTGTTACAGTTCCATTTGCAACATTAAATATTTTATCGTAATTAAATCTATGGTTAACAAATTCTTCTAATCCTGTACATGTAATTATGGTTTGAATATCGCCAATACTATTTAGTAAATGAGTCTGTCTCTGTCTGTCCAATTCAGATAATACATCATCGAGTAAAAGAATTGGATTTTCTTTTATAATTGATTTCACTAAATCAATTTCTGCCAATTTGCAGGATAATGCTGCTGTACGCTGTTGACCTTGAGATCCATATTTTCTAATATCAACATCATCTATCATAAAACTAAGGTCATCTCTATGAGGACCAACATTCGTCATTTTTAAATTTAAATCTCTATCCAAAGATTTCTTTAATTTTTCTTCAAAATCAGAAAATTTTACATTTGGTTCATACTGAAGCAGTAGTTCTTCCTTACCTCCGGTAAGTTTCTTATGTATGTCAAAGACTAATCCATTAAGCCGAATAACAAAATTATTTCTGGTCTCTATTATTTTACGGCCATATTCAATCAGCTTTTCATCCCATACATAAAGTGTATCCATTAAATTCCTGTTAAAACCAATTTGTTTTAATAAGTTATTACGCTGTATCAAAACTTTGTTATAATTTGACAAATTACTTAAATATATTTTATCCAGCTGGCATAACTCTAAATCAAGAAATCTTCTTCTCTCACCAGGACCATTTTTAATAATATAAAGATCTTCCGGCGAAAAAAACACAAGGTTAAGCATTCCAAATAATTCACCTTGTCTTTTAATCGGAATGCCATCAATGGCTACACCTTTTGCTTTATTCTTCTTTAGATGTAAATCAATTCTATGGGGAATTTGATTTTTTTCAAGAATAATTCGAATATGAGCTTCCTCTTCATGAAACATAATAATTTCTTTATCTTTACTTCCCCGATGGGATTTAGATGTTCCACAGAGATAAATAGCCTCTAGTATATTTGTCTTTCCTTGAGCGTTTTCTCCATACAGAATATTGGTACCGCTGGAAAAGGATATATTCAGATTATTATAATTTCTGTAATCCTTCATTTCCAATGACTTTACAATCATATTTGCACCAACATTTCCTTCTTTGTTTTGCTTAGCATTATATAAATCATATTACTTCATGATTTTAATCTTTTCTCCATGATAATCTACGATATCGCCATCATAAAGTTTTTTTCCTCTTTGCACCTCTACCGTGCCATTAACTTTTACTTTTCCATCCTGTATTTCAAACTTTGCGTCTACTCCAGATTCAACAAGACCGGCAGCTTTTAATGCTTGTCCAAGTTTAATATATTCTTCTCTTAATTTAATTTCATTCATACCGCTACTTCCCTTCCGAAAGATTATGCCACAACATTAATATTAACCGGTAAAATCAAATAAATGTATGACTGTTCTTTGTCGCGTAGAAAGCATGGTGCTTTTGCATTAATTAAATAAATATCAACCGTCTCATCATCGATAACACGTAATGCATCCAATAAAAATTTAGGATTAAAACCTATAACGATATCCTTGCCCTCCATCGTTATATCAATTTCTTCATTCATCGATCCAATCGCAGTATTAATTTTTAATTCAAAATTACTATCTGCTATATCAATAATTATCGGCTTTTTATCTGTTTCCCTAATAAGCAAAGATGCTCTTTCTATACAATTTTGAAGTTCTTTTTTATTAATTGTTACCTTTGTTTCATAATCACTGGATAGCATCTGATCAATTCTATAATATTCTCCTTCTATTAATCTAGTAAGGACTACTGTATTATCAAATTCAAATAATGCATGCTTATCCGTAAAAAATATATTTACCATTGAAGATGCTTCACCGGATAGAATCTTACTAATTTCATTCAAAGTTTTTCCGGGAACAATTACTTTTCTATCTTCGTATGAATCCTTCATATTTATCTTTCGTATAGAAATTCTATGCCCATCCAATGAGATAACTCTTAATTCATTCTTTTTTATCTCAAATAATTCTCCGGTCATAATTTTATTGCTTTCATTATCAGAAATTGAAAAAACAGTCTGTCTTATTATCTCTTTTAATGTAAATTGAGAAAGTACAACTGCATTTTCTTTTTCTATCTTTGGAAGACTTGGAAATTCTTCTCCTGACCTACCAGAGATAGAAAACTTAGCTTTTTCACATATAATCTCAGTCATATAGTTAGCATCCGTTGTTATGCTAACCTCATTTTCTGGAAGCCTACGTACAATTTCTGAAAATATTTTTGCATTTAATGCAACAGTTCCTTTTTCTAATATATTACCATTAACTATCGTTTCAATAGCAAGCTCCATATCATTGGCAATAAATTTAATCATTTGATCAGTAACTTCTATAATCAAACATTCCAATATAGGCATTGTCGATTTGACAGGTACTGCTTTTAATACAATATTAACACCATTTAAAAGATCCGATTTTTGGCATTGGATTTTCATATGTGTATAATCTCCCTTCGAGTAAAATAGATATATATATAATAGATTCTTAGTAATATTAATAATAAGCGTTGTTTATTTGTTGATATCCTTAGTTTTACTTGAAGAATCAATGCTTACAAGGTTTGATAACTACACTTAAAAATGTGTTATTCATTGTGGAATACTTATTTATAAATAATTTACATAAATTGTAAAAATAATTTGTAAACAGGGTATCAACAGTTTATCAACCTAACATCCACATGTCCAAATTGCTTGAATGCATAGATAACAAAACGCAAGAATTTTGTTATCGTAAATTAAAGGTATGAATCTTATTTTATAATTCATACTAATATCAATTATCATCCTAATAGTTGATATTAGTTATATCTTTATTCTGGATTGATTTTCTTTATCAATACATCTATTGTATTATGTATTGAAACATCATTTGCCATATCTGTTGTAACCTTTTCACAGCCGTGAAGAACAGTGGAATGATCCCTATTTCCTAAGATTCTTCCTATCTCAGTAACAGATAATTCTGTTAAACGGCGACTAAGAAACATAACCATTTGTCTAGGATATGAAACATTTCTACTCTTATCTTTTGAATAGATATCTGCAGGAGTAATATTGTAATGTTCAGCTACCACTTCAACGATAAGTTCAGGGGTGATAACTTTCTTCTCATTAGGAGAAATAATATCCTGTAAAGCTTCTTCTGCAAGAATAAGATTAAGTTCTCTTTTCTTAAGTCTGGAAAGGGCTACAATTTTCGTTAATGCACCTTCCAACTCACGAATATTAGATTTTATATTTGTTGCAATATAGCCTAATACATCTTCATCAATCTTCAAACCATCAAGTTCTTCTTTTTTACGTAAAATAGCCATTCGTGTTTCATAATCAGGGGATTGGACATCAGCAATTAATCCATGTTCAAAGCGAGAACGAAGCCTGTCCTCCAAAGTAAGCATTTCCTTAGGGGGGCGATCACTGGATATAATAATTTGTCTTTTTGATTCATGTAATGTATTAAACGTATGGAAAAATTCTTCCTGAGTTCTTTCTTTTCCTATTATAAATTGTATATCATCAATAAGAAGAATATCAATCGAACGATATTTTTCTCTAAATTGATTTGTCGTATTTTTTTGAATTGCATCGATCAGTTCATTTGTAAATTTTTCACTTGTAACATAAAGAACCTTTGTATCAGGGCTTTGATCTAATACAAAGTGAGCAACAGAATGCATTAAATGAGTCTTACCAAGTCCAACACCTCCATATATAAAAAGAGGGTTATATATCTCTCCAGGATTTTCTGCAACAGCTAAAGCAGCTGCTCTGGCAAATTCATTATTACCTCCCACAACAAAAGTATCAAAAGTATATCTGGCATTTAAAAATGTATTACCATTATTCTTTTTCTTTACTGAAGGGGATTCAACAACTTTTTCTGCAGTATCTATCTGACTTTGAAGAACGAACTTAATTTCATAGGGTTCATTCATAATTTCCTCGATGGAAACCTTTAATAAAAGTTCATATTTATTACGAATAATATTGATACTCGGAGGTCCAATACGTTCATCATTGATCAGAATTGTAATTACGTGATTTGCAACATCATATACCTTAAGTGGTTTTAACCAAGTGGTATATGATACATCAGTAATTCCATATTCTGATATCAAATATTTTAAAATGTCATCCCATTTTGATTGAATTAAGTTCTTCATTATTGCCTCCATAAATACTCACATACCTATATATTATAACAAAATTATTAAATTATCAATGGTCAATATGCCATTCTTTACTTTTCGTTAGAAAGTGGAAGCGTTGATAATAAAAGAAACATTATAAACAGAGGCTAAATGTTGATAAAACATAAGAATATGAATTAAAATTAAAAAAAGAAAAACATCTTATCAACATAAGAATAAAAGTTATCCACATGTAGACATATTAATAAGGTAGAAA
>JAQUYQ010000073.1 GCA_028691795.1 Herbinix sp. | reverse complement strand
AGTATCAAGTGCTGAAATACCACTTTGAAGGTACAGAAGCAAAACTTCTGTGGCAAGTCCAGATGAATATATATGCACAAATATTCATCTAGACTATACTAATCCGACTTATGGCACCCGAACCAAATTTCATCATTAAAATAATTTTTGGGGTATAAAAATACCGAAGCCTCTTTGCTGTACCATGTAATATTTGCATACGCACAAAGAATTCTTCGGTTCTTTTATTGTTTTCAACATAATATTAGGGATATGTATGTTTATACTCTTCCCAAATGATATCTTAATCTTAAGTCGGAACTACTTTATATTCGTATACAGAATCCACAACCTTATAACCAACTTTTTCATATGCTCGAAAAGAAAGTGGATTTTTCTTATCAACAAATATAGTACAAAATTCATAACCTTGTTCCAACAATTCTTTACTTAGGTAATAAATATTTGCAGCTGCATAACCCTTACCACGATATTCTTCCGGTGTAAAGACATAGGTAATGGCTATACCATGTGCCAATTTTCTTGCTGCAACAGCCATAGAAACTACTTTTTGTTCGATATCTTCATAAAAATGAATTTTGCCTTCCTCAATTAATTTTGTAGCTTTTTGTAGTGCAGCTTCATAATCCATCTCACTGGTTAGAGCTTCCATCTGAAATTCTATCATCCATTCTGCAACCAGTTTTGCTTCCTCAGGTAAAGCCAACCGATATGCTCCATCAACCGGTTTTACTTCATTTACCTGACGAATTTCCATGATATCCAAACCTAATTTCTCAACAAATGTACAGCTAACATACTTTTTATACTGCTCCACAAAGCTTTGGCATAGATCATATTTTGTATTCAATCCATTAATTGTTATATGATTTTTTGCAAAAAAGTCAGCTAACGCAATCGATGACTGTAATATATTGTCCGATTTTTCAACATAAATCACCAAATTGTAGGGCATAACATTACAAAAGATCAGATATATATTTTCTTCCTCTAATACTGCACCAAATAAAGCATTATCAGTAACTTGATCTCGGTAGCAATGATAAGCAGAATAAAGAACTAATTGACTTACCGGTTCATGTTCTATAAGAACCGACTCATAATCGTCTAAAAAAGCGCGGGCACTATTATATTCCTTTACAACCATCCGAAATCCTTCTTTCTGCCAGTTTAAAATCTCTATTAATAATTTTCCCTTATTTCTCCTCTTTTAAACTGACAATAAATGAATTCGAATATTAAAATGTTATGAATTTAATTTTTACTCAAAACAACTGCTTTAATATCAATTCGTATAGCTACACTTCTCGTATATTCCGTAAAATATTGAATATTCTAAATAATACATCCCCTATATATATATAATATTCTTCATACTTAAATATAATATATTATATTTTAACATCAGTAATTGAAATTATAATCTTAATATGTTAACATCAAAACAAAATACATATGTTTAAATACTTAGGAGGTAATAAATGGAATACAAAAATGTATTTATAAAAAAGCTTAAAGAATATGCCTTAATTACTGTAGGTGTATTATTAGTTGTAATCGGTGTATACTTCTTTAAATTTCCCAACAAATTCTCGATTGGAGGAGTAACCGGTGCTTCCATTATTCTAAGTACATTGTTTAACGGAACCATTAGTTCAGGTACCATCGTCTTAGTTATAAATTTCATCCTATTAATTGTTGGATATCTGTTCCTTGGTAAAAGCTTTGGCAATAGAACCGCTTATGGTAGTATACTGTTATCTGTATCCTTACGTCTGTTGGAAATCATCTGCCCTATGAGCAAACCGCTTACCACCCAGCCTACACTGGAGCTGGCCTTTGCCGTACTTTTGCCGTCAGTCGGATCAGCTATTTTATTCAATATTGGGGCCTCTACCGGTGGTACTGATATCATTGCAATGTTGCTTAAAAAATATAGTAATATTGATATTGGTCGGGCACTTCTGATTAGCGACTTTTTTCTAACTATGCTGACCTTTCCGGTATTTGGAATTTCGATAGGTTTATTTTCAATCTTAGGCTTATTTCTAAAATCAACTCTTGTTGATACCATTATTGAGAGTTTAAATTTGAACAAGTATTTTACAATAATATGTGAGAATCCAAAACCCATCTGCGATTTTATTCTTAACAGCATACATCGTAGTGCTACTATATTTGATGCAAAAGGCGCTTTTTCTGATAAGAACAAGAAAATTATTATTACTGTAATGAACAGAAATCAGGCTGTACAACTAAGAAAATTTATCAAACAGACTGATGCAAATGCATTTATTTTGATTACCAATACGAGCGAAATTATCGGACGAGGTTTTCGCGTATAACCTCCCCAACTCCTTTCAATTCAATAGTATGCCTAATTCATTGCTTATTTTATAAAGTTGTGCATATACTTTTATTAATTAGTTTCGGAGGTAATAAAATTGAATGCTTTTAGCAATATAGATGCTGCTCTTTCCGAGCATCGGTTCTGGCTTCAGATAATGGGTGATCATTCCCGTTTTATCTTCTTTTCCTTAGCTCCCACTGAGTCAGAATACATATTAACAGCACAGGAATTTATCATACTTTTCGACCAGCTTTTAGAACAATCCAATAAACATTTATCTATAATTGAACTAGAAGAATTGAATCGTAAAGCTTATGAAGCCACCTACCGATTAAGAGAATTTAAAATAGAACTTCTCTCCATGTGCCTAACATCCGATTTAAAATCACATCTATCCCCATCCTTTTACAATGACATGCTAAATGAATTGGAAGAATATTTATTTATCCTCAACTCGCTGATGAATGGGCAAAATCCTCTCTTGCATCCGCTTCATTATCATATTCTTTGGCTTACTGATGCAGTAGGTCATGCAGCATCCATAAAGGCCGAGCTTGATTTTGTTGAAAAGGATCTCATAAAACTGGCGAACCAATTTGAAAATCAATTTCAGGATCTAAATATAAAGTCGCTAATGATGAACGGATACTTAAGGACTGGTCTGAGCGATTTTCCTTCTCTTGAACGTCTTAATAATGAGGCTTTGATCGCAATTAACGGTTTTAATGAGTTTCTAGGAACTATCCGTGACAAACGAATGGACGGAAAAATTCTAGGTTCCTTAATGCCGCTCATGGCTGATCATATGTCCAGAGAAGAATGTTATTACATTCTTAAACTTTCACAAAGTACTACAAATGTCAGAAAACCGGACTGCGATCCTGCGAGCCCACGGTACGAAACCTAAAGCTTGCACCCTATTAGTTATGTATACAAACCAAATTTAATAACATTGATTCACTATCTCATAAAAGATGGCAGAAGTTCATAAGATATAAGGATTGATATGTTACCATATTTTGCAGGAGGATGTATGGATTTTCAGCAGAGTCAAACTTATATTAATTTACAGAAAGCCTACGAATGGGAATTAAAGGTCAGCACAGTTTATAATATTTATAGTGACAAAGCCCAGGTTGACGGATATATTGAAATTGGAAATATTTTTACTACAACTGCCAAAAACGAAAAAGAACATGCACGTATATTCCTTCGTAAATTAAATAATGGCATTATTCCCGATACACAGCAAAACCTGCTGGAATCTGCAAATTTCGAAAATAATACCGCTACTTTATACAGAGACTATGCCAATACAGCGAGAGAAGAAGGTTTTAACGATTTAGCAGCTTTATTTAACGGAATTGCTAATATAGAATTGAACCATAATTTACGTTTTAGTACCCAATACAACGATATTGTTAGAGCAGAAGTATTTTGCAAGCCACAAGATTCTCTTTGGATCTGTTTGCAGTGCGGCAATATTATGGGCGGTCCCTGTGCACCCGAAATTTGCCCTGTCTGCGGTTTTCCTCAGGGTTATTATAAATTGTATATTGGCACCGAGGACTAATTATGAAGGAACTTTATAAAAAGAGGTGGCCCGAGAGCTTAAATCAGCTAAAGGGTCACCTCTTTTCTTATATTCAAATATTTTAAACTATCTATACTTTACCTCATCCTATTATAATCCAAATGTAAAGAGTAAAATTGATCGTATACCATATTACTGAAATATACTGCTTCCGCTAATTCTCTGCCCAAATAGCGAAAATGCCAGGGCTCATAATCGTATCCCGTTATCGCTTCTTTTCCCTTAGGGTATCTGAGAATAAAACCATAGCGAAAAGAATTTATTGTAAGCCATTTGCCTTCCGGCGTATTCGCAAAAGTCTGTTCAAGGTCATTAATATCGATTGCCAAACCTGTCTGGTGTTCACTATGTCCCGGACGTGCAGATACCTTATCCCTTACTTTTCTGTATTCTTCAATTGAAATATAAGGTGTAATATTGTTCAGATAAACCTTCCACTGATAGTAATAGCTACGATAGGTAGAAATCGCCCTCAGATGAATTCCCTCTTTGTTCGCCTCATAAGCCATATCCTCAAATGCTATCCGTGCATCATGTCGAAGCTGCAAGCCTTCCGGATTAAAATAAGGAGCAATCTTCTCTAAATCCTTCGGAATGTAGTCCTCACTAAACTGGTTAAATTTATTCACTAATACGTTCAGGCTATCAGGATTAGTAATCTTATGTATATCTTTATAAAATTCCAAAATGCATCATCTCCTTTTTTATAACATTTTGGGTAATAGAATGATTTAGAGGCGAAAAACACCATAGTTTCGCCTCTGTCCCTGTTTATAAACCAGTTTTAGATTATTATGATCAAAATTAGTTTGTAAATTCCTGTGACCAATAATTACGACCACTTTTCTGAGCAATACCAATACCAATCTTTTTAAATCTTGAACTTAATATATTTTTTCTATGACCCGGAGATTTCATCCATGCACTTACAACAGCCTGAGGTGTTCTTTGCCCATATGCAATATTCTCACCAGCAGCCCGAAATGGTATCTTATAATCCCTGAATACGGTAAAGAAACTTGTGCCATTTGGCCTGGTATGAGAGAAAGAAGATGTGATTTCCTGCGCACGTTTATTCGCAGCTGTTGTTAAGGTCTGGTTTGTTGTATATGCTGGTAGTCCTGCCTTTGATCGTTCAACATTAACTAAACGAAGAACCTCTCTGGCATAATTTGCAGTTCCTGATGGGATTTGTGTAATTGTTAAATTCAAAGAAGGTGCAGTTCCATATTGTGGTAAATCAGTGTGATTATTAACGTAAGGTCTACTATTTTTTGTATTATAATTGGTATTCATTTAATACTCGTAGCCTCTACTTTCTGAACTTTTCACTTAGTAATTGCATTAATTGTAATCACTATGTCCAGTATGGGGATGACCACACCGGTTTCCTTGTTCATATCTTCAATTGCAGTATATGCAATTGCTGCCAGATTGTCACTAAGAAGGTTTGTTTTACAGCAAATTGATTACAAACAAAATATTGTCAACAAAGTCTAAAACTTGGATTATTTAACAAATAAATTTCTCAAACATTTCACAATTTATTGCAAACGTTGGTAATACTAATTCAGAAAGTAAGTGTACTCGCTGTTATTTTTGAAAGTGAGGAAGCTAAATGTTGAAAGCGAAATTACGTGGTTTTGCAATTGCGAGTATGGTAGGATGCCTTAGTTTAACTCCTGCTTACGCCTTCGCAGCCGAAACAAATACAGAATCAGTAACATTGTCAGAAATGGACAAAAATCAGAACCAGAATGATAAAAAAGCTGCTTTTGATGAGGCTATGAAAAAAGCTACCGAGAAATGGAATGCTCTGACCGATAAGCAAAAAGCTGAAGTATATTCTTTAATTGAAAATGAGATTAAATCTGAAATAAAGCTTATGGATAAATTAGTTGAATTTGAAATTATCAATAAAGAAGATGCTTCATCTTATAAAGCTCGTATGTTAGAAAGATTTAAGCAACTAAAAGATAGTGGCGGATTTCCGTTAACAAAACAAAAAGGTACTAAAAAGCAGTAGGTAATTGAAACTGAAACAGATGGTTACGATTTTAATAACAGCAAGTATCACTAACTTTCTTTATTATATATAGGTAATTGCGAAATGTATAACAATATCATTTCGCAACTACCTAAATTTAAATGTTTTACATATCCCTTCCAAGTCTATTAGGATGTGTATGATAAAGCGAAAGGAGAAAAATTATGAAACAATCCAATGATACCGGTTCTGATAACGATATAAATACGGAAAATGATATCAACTCCGTACCAAATAAGCCTGAGATTGAGCAACCTAATCCCTCTACCGCTACTCCTCCCATACCTCAGGAAATCCCAATCCGTTGATTAACTTATTAAAAAACTGTATTGAATAATGTTAAAACACCTTAATTCTTGGTATCCCACAAGCTTTAAGGTGTTTTAATATGTTTTATGCAATAATTCTGAATAGGTTTGAATTATTAATCAATAAGAACCATATTATAATTAATGAGAATTCGAATTATAGACGCTATCATAAAATCAGCGATATGAAATTCAAACTCAGTATGATGTAGTTTTTATTATTATAAATTGATTAATTTACTTTAATCGGTACACTACTCCAATATTCTTCCGTCTGTGGAAATAGTCACTACTTGCCAGGGAATGAACTTTCCGCTGTTTTGCAGTGCTTTTTTTGTTGCATTTTCGATACCACCGCAGCATGGAACCTCCATCCTTACGATAGTTACACTTTTAATGTTGTTATTTTTAATGATTGCCGTCAGTTTTTCGCTGTAATCTCCCTCGTCAAGCTTTGGACAGCCAATGATTGTAACCCTATTTTTAATAAACTTGCTATGAAAATCTCCATATGCATATGCAGTACAATCTGCTGCAATCAATAGATTCGCATCATCAAAATATGGTGCATTCACAGGGACAAGCTTAATTTGTACCGGCCACTGTGATAACTGACTATAATTTTTTTGACTATCTGAATATGAGTTAGATTGTTTTTCTTCATGATGGATCGCTTTGGACTGTGTACCTGGACACCCAGATGGCAGCTTGGCAATTTGTTGTTTATTTTTATTCTCCATTACGGCGGACTCATTAAATTCCTCTGCTTCGCGCTCTTCGAAGCCAATTGCTTCTGTAGGGCAGGACGGAAGGCAGGCCCCCAAACCATCACAATAATCATCCCGGAGTAATTTTGCTTTTCCATTAACAATACCAATTGCACCCTCATGGCAGGCTTTGGCGCATAAACCACAGCCATTGCATTTATCTTCATCTATTTTTATTATTTTTCTAATCATATTATCCTCCATTCTGCCGCACTTTGCGGTTTATAGTTTCAATTTATTATTTCGTAATTCTGTAACCTGCAATTCCTTATTAAAAGCTTTATGACTTCTATAATTAATATCTTAATTCACTTATTATTAAAAGCTTTAGCAACTTTATTATTTGCTATTGACTTTATGTTCTGAGTTTACTATATTAAAGCTAACAAGTCTGTTGTATTTACAACCAAATGGAGTTATTATGAGAAAATATTTAGGTGCGTTAAAATCAGTTCCCTTGTTTGATGGAATTAGTGAAGAAGATATTCAATCACTTATGACCTGCCTTATGGCAAAAGTGATTCATTATGAAAAAAATCAATCCGTATTAATGTATGGTGATAACACGAATCATTTTGGCATTGTATTATCCGGAAATGTTCAAATTATTAAAGAAGATTATTATGGTAACCGATGTATAGTTGCAAGAATAGAGGAAGGTATGCTTTTTGCTGAAACATTTGCCTTTGCGGGTATAAAAAAGCTTCCGGTCAGTGTTATCACTACGACCGAAAGCGATTTACTTTTTATTGATTACCGCAAACTTATTACCTCCTGTACGGAAGCTTGCTCCTTTCACAGCAGGATTATCTATAATATGCTTCACATTGTAGCAATGAAAAACATTATTCTCAGTCAAAAAATTGAATTTACCTCAAAGCGTACTACTCGTGAAAAGCTTCTTTCCTATCTTTGGGCCGAGGCACAAAAAGCTGGTTGTAACACTTTTACAATTCCGTTTAACCGTCAGGAACTTGCCGATTATCTTTCGGTAGATCGCAGCGCAATGTCTGCTGAGTTATGCAAGTTGAGAGATGACAAAATGATAAAGTTTAATAAAAACCTGTTTGAACTTTTATAAGTTGATTCAACTACTTTATTTTAATTGTATTTTAAACCATTTCCATAATATTTTAACATTCAGATAATTAACAACTGTTATTCTGTAGAGTCTTTATGGAATTGATGGCTCGAAGATGATCTTGATGCATCTCCACTCACATAATCACTGATACTTGCAACCCCCATCCGGTTATCCACTTTTTCCGAATTTATCTTAGCATTTCCGGACGAAGTATTACTCTCTTCATATTCAGATACATTACTTCCCAAAGTGTCCGTTACAGAATTTTTACTGTGGCTGTTTCCTTTTTGGTTATTTTTCTTAAACATTAAAAAATTACCTCCTTTATTAAATTTAAAATATTATTTGCATTTATAATAAAGTTATTCTCTAATAAATTATAATACTATATCTGTAAGTCTTGCACAGTATGTTGAACAATGGATAATAAAAAAGAACCACAACATTTAATGGTGTGATTCTTTTTTGATTATCATAAGCAATTAGCTTTTACCGCGATACCGTTCACTTCTACCTGGTCACTTATTTCTATTACCAAGCACTTGCGTCCGTCCACTATTTTTGTTTGCACCAGATCTGTTCGTTCCGGATTCACTTTAACGATAACATCCGGTGTTTTTACTTCAAAAGTTCTGGTGCTTGCTAAATTAGCTGCTAATAAGGATACATTTTCACCTGTCATTTTCTCATAGTTTTTATCAAATTCAATTAATTTTTCTTCTTCCACCCCACTATCTGTAAAAAGGTTTTTAACCACTGTTTTATCTAAGGTAAGCGGCTCCGGAATCTCCTGAATTTTATGTTCTTCAATAATATCATTTAACTTTTCATGGATGTTCTTAACGATTTCGTATTCGCAATCCTCACCTAGGGTTTCTTTAATCAACGTCTGAAAAGTTTCCTTTTGTACGCCTGCGGACAACGGAACCTCACAGCCAATGAGCTGATCCACAAAATCATTATGCAGTTCCTCTGAATCTTTTGAATAAAATAAAATACTATGTAAATCAGTACTACGGTCATTAAATGCCGGAAATAAAAATCCGTTACTAGGAGCGTCAACAACCCAGTCCTGTATACGTTTTTGAATCAGATTCGTTTCCTCATTATAACTTAGTCCCGGCTTAGAAAGCTTAACAGGGCAAATCGAGCAAAGCAGGTAGCGATATACTTCATCGGAAGCATCCTCCATCAAGATTTTATCCTTCGTTTTACCTGGAACATCATAAGCAGCATAAACTAGCAGTATCAAATAGTTACCTGCAAAGTCATACAACTGAATTACTTTATCATAAAATTCATCAACAATTGTATCCTCCTTTAGCTCACTGTCTCTAAGTTTTAACAGAAATTCCTGTGTACCTCCATTAAATTCTGAGGACGTCGGAAATTCCATGTTAATCAGATTTTTACCTATACTACCCGATAAAGTTTTCTTAAATATTTCAAAGTACTTAAAGGTCTCCTCCTCTGGCATACACAGAAAGGATTCTGTAAACTTCGTCTTAATCTCTTTCTCCCCATTCACATAACATCCACTTACTTTAGTTATCGAACAGTTTTCATGATTAAATTGTTTTTTTATTTCTGAAATTTCACTGTTTATCATCGTTTTCTCCTCTTCAATTTATAAGCAAAAGCATGTAGCCAAATTCCCATACGGCTTCTTCAAAACTATCTTCCCAAAACTCTCTGATTCCATCTGCATTATATCCAATGATTCTAGAATAAATTACGATGTAGTCCCTAGTAATATTATATGGAATAATGTTATTAGTCCTTACTTTCTTGGTAGTTTGCGGCTGGCTTTCATTGCAGTATTTCTCCTCTAACAGTGATTTTAGGAAGACAGAATACCTTACCATAATATATTCTGTGATTACCACCTGAAATGCTAGAAGCATTTCATCAATATCTTCGCTGACACAATTGGCAAAAATCTTTGATATAATGCAGTTTTCCATTAGCTTTTCATATTGTACAAACTCCATTTTAAAATCATTCCACTGGGTAAGGAAAAGGTTATCATCTATCTCCTCATCCTCAGCTAAATCTGCGATACCTTGAAGATAATCCCGAAAGGTCATCTCTTTCTTATAGTTCAAAATGATATCCAAAAATAATTCTTTCGTCTCCTGGAACGAATCTTCATTATCGATCTTTATTCCACTCCAAATGCCCGTCAAGGATGACAGATATTCCTCGCTTTGATATTTCTTTCTTATCTCTGCCGCCATTCCCGGTTCTTCTTTCACAGATAATAACATATGAAATGTAAGCAATATCTTGTCCGTTAATGAAAAATTACAATTTTGCATAATTGACATCATTACTTCTCTTATTTTGTATTCGGGCAGAAGATTATCCATTAAATTATCATCAGCGTCATGCAAGAACTTCACTGTCCCATCAATATTATATATGATATCAACCACAGCCGGACAAGCACAGGAAAGTGAATATTCATCTAAATCGCCAAAATTATTTTCTTGCCTCGGGAACGCCCGGCATGCCTTTGACAAATACTCGTCTCCATTGGATATAACAATATTGCATAATCCTTTCTCATTTAAAAATGGGCATCCTTTACGGGGATTCATTTTAATGTAATATTCTGTTTTTCTATTTCTTTTTTTAGATTTTACATTTTTACAAAAGGCTTCCGATTGTTTCTCATCACTTTTCCATTTGCCTAAGGTATCCTCATCAACAAGTATGTCCCAATTCTGACAACAGGTAAAAGAGCATTTGTCGGCTATACATCTGAATCTATCGTAGAATTCCATTTTTACTGTATTATTCATTTATCTCCTGTTCTAACTCAGCAATGTGTTTAATTTGTATTATAGTATACTAATTTCTTTAATTCAAATGTAAATAGAAATAGAGCAGGATAAATAATAGCCATTTATAGCCATTCTTCACGATAAGCTTCTATTATAAATTCATATATTTTTCTTGCTGCCGGAGACAGATTCTTTTTCTCCAAGCAGGAAATTCCGATCGTTCGAAAGCCTTTTGGTTGTAAAGAATACCTATTTACTTCATAGTTTATACTATTCATTACCAACTCCGGCATAATACAAATACCAAATCCATTACTAACAAGTGAAACTGCTGCCAGATCATCCGAAACATAAGAGCTGTTTTTTACCTGCAGATGATATTTTTCTAAGTAATTTTGTATATCAGAATTCGTAGATTCCTGCTGGACGATAAACTCCCTACTTTTCATTTCTTCCTGTGTGATGTATTCAGAATTAGAAACCGGAAATTTCTTGGGCACAATACAGAAAAGCTCATCCTTGTAAACAGCACAAAATGGGACTTCATTCTCGGCACTTGCTTTTGATAAAAATCCTATCTCCACAATACCGCTCTTTAACCAGCTGATTACATCTGCGTAAGTACCTTGAAAAATCTTTATCTTAATATTAGGATACAATTCATTAAATTTATGTATTAACTTTGGTAGATGTGTGGTGCAGATACTATTAAAACACCCCAAACGAACCATACCTGTGTCCAAACCATTTAAGGAAGCAACCTGTTGATGCAGTATCGCTTCGCTATTAAGAACCGAACGGATATAGGGCATTAGCGATTCCCCATAACTAGTTAGGGTAACTCCCGCTTTATTACGTGTAAGAAGAGGATAACCAAATTCTTGCTCCAGTCCTGCAATTGAATGGCTAACAGCTGAAGATGTAATATTCAATACATGGGATGCTTTTATAAAACTTCCTTGTTCCGTAACCGTAATAAAAATCTGATAAGAATTAATAGACATAGGTTCTCCATAGATGAATTTAATTCATCTTCATGCTTAAAATAATGAACTATACTTATTTAAATTATTGTAATATCCTGTTTTTGACACTATAATGACGTTTGAAGTCCCACGAAGCTGTAATTATACGGCTTATGGGACTTTTTAAAAATTCTTAATTACACGTTATGCAACCTATTTTTTTGTCTGTGCACAAATA
>JAQUYQ010000072.1 GCA_028691795.1 Herbinix sp. | reverse complement strand
CCTTATTGCCTAATCTTAGAGAAGATTTATTGTTTGAAAGTTCATTGTTTTCTTTATTTAAGCTGATATTTCCTACAACAATCAGATTTGGAGTAAATTCGGACTTACGTCTGCTCATAGCACGAACTCTCGCTAATAGTTCTCCCATTGCAAAAGGTTTACTCAGATAGTCATCTGCACCCTTGTCCAGCCCCTGAATACGATCTTCAATTTGAGACTTCGCTGTAAGCATCAAAATGGGTACATGTATTCCGCTTTCTCTTAGTTTTTCCAACACCTCAAGTCCGTTCATCTTCGGCATCATTATATCTAAAATAATAACATCATAATTTTCTGATAAACCGTAGTCCAGCGCATCTGCTCCGTTATAAACCAGGTCCACCGAATAGTTACTATGTTTCAAAATAGCCACTAATGCATTCGACAATTCCTTTTCATCTTCCGCAAGCAAAATTCTCATCGCCATTTCCTCCGTCATCATGTTTAATATCTTCTATCATATCCCAAATAGCCTGAAAATTCAAATCCGTAGATGCAATTTCATCGGCACATCGTTTTAATTCACCAACGATCATTTCTTGATTTGGTATGTTCTTCTTATATTTTAGTCGATGCTCCAGGCTTGCCCAACAATCCATCGCAATTGTCCGGATCTGAAGTTCGCAGTAAACCTTCTGAATTCTATCTTCCAGATGAAGCGGAACCTGTAAAATCATATGATAGCTGCGATAACCATTGGACTTTGGATTATGAATATAATCCTTTTCCTCTATCACCTTAATGTCTTGTTGGTTTCTTAACATAGAGACAATCCAATAAATATCATCAATGAATGTACATACAACTCGAATACCTGCCGCATCATAAACTTGTGTTAAAGCACTATCAGCTGATACCGGAAGGTTCCTTCTTTGTAATTTCTCCTTCATACTATCAGCCGACTTAATTCTAGCCTTACAGTGTTCTACCGGATCTTTAAAATGTTGCGTTGCTTTATATTTTCTAATAATATCTAGTCTCGAAATAACTTCTATAATTGCACCTTCTAATAATACATATGCCTCCTTATAAAATTCACGCTCCGGTGACAGCGTATCGCATTCAATTTCATATTTAGACTGTGGCATTGCTTGTTCCTCCTGTGTTAATTATATCTGTAACTAATATTATAGCAGCAACCTTAAATCTACTTAAATTGTATGTATTATTATTTTCCAATAAAAAAGTATCTCAATCCATATAACTTAAGAAAACTTAAGTTATCCTAGATTGAGATACCATTCCTATTACAATTATAAAGTTATACTATTTCGCTATCAGCGTAATATAAATACCCGTAAGAATTGCAGTTGTTATAACACCACATATGTTCGCACTTAATGCATATTCCATAACGAAGCTCATTTTATTTACTTTTGATACTTCTTTCTGTGCAACCTTAGCAGTAGTTGGTACACAGGATATTCCCGCAATACCGATAACCGGATTGAAATTTTTATTAGTAAGGAAGTAAACTATATATCCACCTATGATACCACCAATACCGGAAAGTAAAAGGGCAAGCATACCGAGTAATAATAAGAGAAGAATCTTAGGATCAAGAATTGTCTTAGCATCACATAATACACCTAACATTAATCCTAGGAAGAAGGTTGCTCCGTATAAGAAGCCATCTTCAATCAGTTTAATATATTTATCAAGGCCTGACTCTCTAACTGCAATACCAATAAAAAAGCTTAAGAATAGAGGAGCTGCAACTGGGAACAAGAGACATAATACCGTATTCGCTATAACTGCAAAAATCAGTTTTTCTTTTGAAGTAACATTGTTGGTTTTTTTATTTCTACTAATTACTACTTTACCGCGAAGCTCTTTCGGAATAAGGAATCGGATAAGGAAGGGATATCCCCCATAAGTTAAGCTTAAGTATAGGTAAGCAACGATTGTAATAGGAACAAATAAGTTAGGAGCTAAGGTTAAGGAAGTAAAAAGAACCATCGGTCCATCCGCACCACCAATGATGGAAACTGCTGCTGCTTCTCCATTTGTTAATCCAAGTAATCTTGCAATTGGAAATGTTGCTATTGTACCAAGCTCTGCACACATTGCCAAAAACATACCGATAAAGGGATGTGATAATACCATTCCGATATCGCAGATTACACCGATACCCATGAATACAAGGCAGGCAATAAGGCCGTTACTAAATGTAAGTGTATAAATCGGCTGGAGGAAATCGATCTGCATGATATTCATCAATCCGTCGGTATCCGTAACCATAGGATCAATAAAGAGGTTTCCTACTTGCCCTGCTGACATAAACAAAACTCCGGCATTGATAGCCGACATACCAAATCCCATTGGTATCATAATGAGCGGTTCCAATACTTTCTTCGCTCCAAGGTAAACCAACAGGAAACCAAGTAAAATTAAAAGTATTCTAGCGATTACAATTTGTGGGTCCTGTGAAAACATTGTACCAATTCCTTGAAATAAATCTAAAATATTTATGATAACCACCTGTCTTTCTTATATATAATTTGGTATAATACACTTGTTATTCATGTGTTTCATTTGAATGAAAAGAATTTAATTGCGTCTAGCAGTAGCTTAATTAAAACTGCTATACACATTGAAATAACAAACCCAATACCAAAAACCTGTAAGGGTATTATGATTGCATCTGACATATCATTTCACCTCCAATGCTTTGATAAAACTAACTTCTTGCTCATTGTACAGTATACACGTACTATTTAAGAATAGCCAATTTATAATATAAATGAACCCCATAAACAGAAGCATACCAAATGGATATTCTTTACTGAAAGGACAAGTTATGGATCTTCATTATTTAGAATTATTTAACACAATTGCTGCGCATTCCAGCTTTAAAAAAGCATCTGAAGTACTTCATATCAGCCAGCCTGCTTTATCTATTCAGATTAAAAAACTGGAAAATCAAACGTCTTTAAAATTGTTTTATAAAACCAATAACAAAATATACTTAAGCGAGAGTGGCCTTTTACTTTACGGATATACAAAAAAAATATTTTCAATCGTTGATGAAATGGAGCATAACATCTCCAGTCTAAATACGACTGTTGGTGGTACAATTAATCTAGGTGGAAGTAACACACCGGGTACTTATATTCTCCCCGCTGTCATTGGTGAGATGAAAAAGCGTTACCCTTCGGTAACTATCAACCTTCATATCGCTAACACTTCAGAAATTACTACACTGATTGATAACGGCACTCTTGACGTTGCAGTCAACGGAGGTAACTGCAATTATAATAATTATATTTATGTGGAAAAATTATTTGATGACAGACTTGTTATAATCGCTTCCCCCGAAAATAAGTTATGTGAAAAAGAATATATTGATATAGAAGATCTGTCGGAAGAAAGCTTTATCGTACACGAAAAGACTTCTCAATTATATACCTGTTATAAAATACTAATAGACGAAATCAATATACCCAAAAATATTAGTATGTTTTTAGGTAATATTGATGCCATTAAGCATGCTGTAAATGCTAATCTTGGAATTTCTTTTATTCCTTATTATGCTGTAAAATTTGAAATTCAGATGGGAATGCTGAAAGAATTAAAATTAAAATCTGCAGCATTTGATTATCCCTATAACCTTGTATATAATAAAAATAAAAATTTATCTTTAACAACAAATAAATTTATCGAGGTACTGAAAGATATTTGCAGAGGATAGATAAAAATTGAATAATTTCTAAATTATTGATAATACTAACGGAAAAAGAAAGGCGCTACTCTATGGAAATTAAAGATTTTAAAGATTATACCGTAGCTAATATCTCAGAGGAAGATGTTTTAACCATTTCCCAGTTAGAAAAATCAATTAGTAATAAAACGAATAATGATATTGTTTTAATTGCATATCAGCCACAAAACAAAGCCAAGGCATGAACCTTGGCTTTTCTAATATCACATTTGATACGTTTTATAAAAGAATCTGATGCAGTTACAAGAATTCTCAAAAGCTCCTGAAATAACCATCAAAACATCACTTTACTTCTTATTCGCCTCTGAGACCTTTAATTGTTTTCCACAGATTAAAGTACTCTTCATCGCTTTTAACACGAGTGGTCCTTTATCATTTAATATATCGACATACGTAAGTGTATCCGAGATTGTAATGATACCAATATCCTCCGCAGTTACGCCCGGTATATTGGAAATCACCCCCACAAAATTGGTTGCTCTAAGCTTCTTTTTCTTTCCACCATTAAAATATAAGGTCATAATGTGCTTATTTAATTGCTCCCCTTTTGATTTTTTTAGAATCGTCTTTTCCATAGACTTAGCCGCAAAGGCCTGTTTACTCTTTGTAACTTCCTCTTTTGAAGGATTACTGATCAACGGAATCTGGCTATCAATATATTCCGTAATTCCCATCATATAACGTTCTTCCCTATCTGTAACAAAGGTAACGGCTTTTCCTTCCAGTCCTGCTCGGCCTGTCCTACCGGTCCGATGGACATAACCTTCTTTCTTTAGTGGAACGTCATAATTTATGATAAGTGATATATTCTCAATATCAATTCCTCTGGCAGCGACATCGGTTGCTATTAAATAACGAAATGCTCCCCTTCTAAAATTATTCATTGTTTTTAGTCGGTCCTCTTGTTCCATCCCCCCATGTATCTTATTGCAGGGATACTTTAACTCGGTAAGCTTATCATATAAAGAATCAACACGCTCCTTCGTTCCACAGAAAATAATACAGCTATCCGGGTTTTCTATTATGATTACATCGATTAATAGAGAAAGCTTTTCCTCTTCCGTAACTTTATATTGAAAATGTTGAATCTTATCTACCGTAATCCCCGCCGCTTCCATCTCGATATTAATTGGCATTTTCATAAACTGATTTGCTAAATTTTTTACTTCTTCCGGTAAGGTTGCAGAAAATAGCATAGTAACACGATCCGCTGGTAACTCCTTAATAATCGCCTCTACTTGCTCTATAAATCCCATTGTAAGCATCTCATCCGCTTCATCAACAACCAGATACCTAATCTGTTTTAGATCCAGCGTTCCTCTTTCAATATGATCTAGCACACGTCCCGGTGTTCCTACTACCACATGATTTTTTTGCTTTAGTTCTAATTTTTGAGCTGCAAAAGAATGCCGACCATATACTGCGATTGCTTTAATTCGTTTATATCTACCAATGTTTGTGATATCTTCTCGAACTTGAACCGCAAGCTCTCTCGTAGGAGTTAAAATTAATGCCTGCGGTTTATTCTCCAACCAATCAATCATTTCACAGATCGGTATTGAAAAGGCAGCTGTCTTGCCACTACCTGTTTGCGATCTTACAATAAGATCCTTTTTCTCCATGGCATAAGGAATAACACTTTGCTGAACCTTGGTGGGATTTTCGTATCCTAAATCAGTTATCGCCTCTAGTATTTCACTACTTAATTTATAATCATTAAAAATGTTCTTATCCATTATTAACCTCATCTATTTTTACTCATACTTTGTACCATTAAAATATGTATTCCTTTGTAATATAAATTTCCCTATTAAGGTTCAATTATATTCTATAACCATAAAAACTTCCATCTTATTTTACAAAGACCTTTCAATGACAGATAATTTCAAACAGCAACAATATTTACCATTTTAAAAAATAAATAAATTGAGATACTAATTAATAACAATTTTATTTAATGACGTTTTGATAATAATAAGGCGGTATATACTTTACATTAAAGAAAGGCAATGAATGGCTATGACAAAGAAAATTGTAATCATCGGGGCCGGGTATGCTGGTATTTTGACAGCGAAAAAGCTCGCGAAGAGATTAAGAAAATATAATGATATTTCAATCACAATTATAGATAAAAAGCCGTTTCATACAATGCTTACAGAACTTCATGAAGTAGCGGCAAACCGTGTGGATGAAGATAGTATAAGAATAAGCCTGAAGAAAGTTTTTGCTGGAAGAAAGGTTGAGGTTAAATTAGATACCGTAACCTCTATTGACTTTAATAAACAAGATGTAATTGGGCAGTATGAGTCCTATCCATATGATTATTTGGTAATATCTGCTGGTTCAAAACCAACATTTTTCGGAGTACAGGGTGCTGAGGAATATTCCTTTCCGCTTTGGTCTTATGAGGATGCAATTATTTTAAGAGATCATATTCATACAATATTTCGCAAAGCTTCCTGCGAAATTAATGAAATAGAAAGAAGAAGAATGTTGACTTTCTATGTAGTTGGGGCTGGTTTTACCGGAGTAGAAATGATTGGCGAATTGGCCGAATATGTTCCTATTTTATGTGAGAAATTTGATATAGAGAGAAACGATGTAACACTGGTAAATGTAGATGGTTTAAGCAGACCTATACCTAATCTCCCACAAAAGCTATCCGAAAAGGTAACTAATCGACTGGAAAAAATGGGAGTTAAGTTACAGCTTAAAACAACGGTCTCCAGTATCGGAAGTGATTATATTGAACTGAAAACAGAGAATAAAATTACTAAAAACACCGTAGGTACAGTCATTTGGGCTGCAGGTATCCAAAGTACAGATATTGTTCAGTCATCAGCAAGTAGTCTTGAGATAGCTCGAGGCGGACGTATTCAGCTTGATTCTTTTCTTAGATCAACAAAAGCCCCGAATGTATTCGTTGCCGGTGATAATATGTACTATGTTCCGGAGGGTGAAGAGCATCCGGTACCGCAAATGGTAGAAAATTGTGAACAGTCCGCAGATGTAGTTGCTCATAATATTGTAAGTGCTGTTACAGGTAAAGGTGAAATGGAAGTTTATAAGCCTTCCTTCCATGGCGTAATGGTCAGTATTGGCGGACGCTATGGCGTTGCTTATGTTGGATTACCTAAGCATTTTTTTAGTCTGCCGTCATTTTTAGCGATGTTTGCAAAACATTTTATTAATATTATTTATTTTATCCAGGTTCTTGGTTGGAATAAGGTCTTTAGTTATGTTAAACATGAATTTTTCACGATACGAAACTGCAGAAGTTTTGTTGGGGGGCATTTCTCCAATCGGACACCCAGTTTTTTATTAGTCGCTTTGCGCTTGTGGCTTGGTGCCGTATGGTTATTTGAGGGAGTAATGAAAATAGTAGAAGGCTGGTTTAACACACCCAAACTGACTGAATTCTTTGGCGGTGCTAATACCTGGTATAACAGTATTCTGAATGCTGCAGTCCCTACGGTAGCTGATTCTGTTTCCTCCGCTACCGTACAGAACGGGGCTGCTGATGCCGTTGGAACGGTTCTTATTAATTTTAATTTTTTAGGCTTGTTTAAGGTAATCTTTGTAAGCGGAAAAGCATTGGAGAATTCCACACTAAGTGATTATGCCTTCCGTTTGGATGTACCTTTGATGAATTGGTTTACCAATCATTTGATTTTACCATATGATAACATTCAAATCATAATGCAGGTCTTTATCGTAGTGGCTGAAATAGCAATAGGTCTTGCTCTTATCGGTGGATTATTTACAACTCTTTGTGCTGCATTCTCCTTAGTATTGCAGTTTATGTTTGTATGTACAACAGGCTTGTACCTGGGGACCTTCTGGATGATATTTGCAGGTATCGCAGTGTTAATCGGTGCAGGTAGAACTTTTGGCCTTGATTACTATGTACTGCCGAGTTTGAAAAAACACTGGAAGAAATTGAATATTATTAGAAAGCTGTATTTTTATAATGATTAATAATAATAGAAGCGATGATATTATGAAAGTGATACGGTATGAAGAAGCAATTAACCTTGTGAAGGACAAAATCGATCAAAACTTATCTAATTCGCCGTTTATTATAAGAAAATACACAAAGCATTTAATATCTTCCAAGGGTAAATTTATACGTGCAAATTCATTGATTATCTGTGCAGAGGACAAACAGGGGAATATACATCCCAATGCAATCACACTTGCGGCAGCGATAGAAATTCTGCACCTTGCAACGCTTGTCCACGATGATGTGATCGATAATGCTGATCTTCGAAGAGGAGATATCACACTTTGGAAAAAGTATGGAAAAAGAACTGCGGTGATCTGTGGTGATTATCTACTTTGTGTGTCTCTAAAACTTGCCGCCTCCGTTACAAATAAACTGGATTATTTGTCCATCGATTTTCCTGACTATATGAGTAAGTTATGCCTTGGAGAATTAAATCAGCATATAAATAATGGTAATTTAGATTTATCCGTTTATCAATATTTAAAAATAATTTCAGGAAAAACAGCCGCTCTATTTGAAGCTTCCTTCTTTGCCGGAGCATATTTTTCAGGAAGTAATGAAAAAGAAATCAATAAATACAGGAGGCTGGGCTTTTTACTCGGCATGATTTTTCAGCTGACGGATGACTGCATCGATTTTGAAAAGACAGAAGCTGTAGCCATGAAACCGGTTCAGTCGGATTATGAACAGGGTGTAATTACTCTTCCATTAATCCATGCTCTTCATGAAATTGCCAGCTTCAAGGATAAAGCTGTGCATTCAGGACTTTCCAGAAGTGAAATAAAAAACGCAGTTGATAAGAGCGGTGGGTTAGTTTTTACCCGTATGCTTGTTCAAAAATACTATAGTAAAGCACTACGTGTTATTGAAGACCTTGAAATAACAGAAACTAAAAAAGAAAAGCTGATATCGATATTAAATAAAGTATCAAGGTTGTCATAAGCATAAAAATATTCCAACTACATTGAGTAGGTGACAAGACTTGCTATAAATTGGCCTTACCTCAGCTCGCAGCCATTAAGTTAATTAATTTTTTAAGTAATTTTATGTATTGATATTATGATAGGAAAAAGGGGAGCGTGTGATGAGAAGGTTTTTTAGTTATGTTGAAATTACAACCAAAATAACCAGTACTTTTGCATTCTTATTGACAGTTGCATTCCTTCTATATCAGAAATATATAATTAACTGGAAGCTCACCTTAATCTTCTTTACTTCGATGCTGCTATTTGATTTTACAACAACAGCAATTAATAACTATATTGATACAAAGGATAATAACCAGACCCTGCATTTTCAAAGAAGAACAGCACTTATCCTAATCTATCTGTTATTTGGAATTAGTGCTTCCTTAGGAATATATTTAGCCTTCCTTACCGATGTGGTGGTATTACTTTCTGGGGGAATCTGCTTCTTATTCGGAGTTTTTTACACTTATGGGCCAGTTCCGATATCAAGGCAGCCACTTGGAGAGTTTTTATCCGGATTTTTTTACGGATTTTTGATACCCTTTATCCTATTATATATTAATATGCCAAAGGGAACCTTACTTACTCTGGATTTAAGCTATGAAATCATAACGTTTCAGTTAAAGGTTATACCCCTACTGTCTTTGCTGCTTATATCAGTCATACCATTTTGCACAACAGCAAATATCATGCTTGCAAATAATATTTGTGATTTGGAGAAAGATATTGCTGTTAAAAGACATACCTTACCGTATTATATCGGCGAAAAGTCACTTTTTCTTTTTGCTGGCTTATATTATATCGCTTATTTTGCAATAATAATGATGGTGGTATTTCAAATTCTGTCACCGTTATGCCTGTTATCCTTATTAACAATAATATTTGTACAAAAGAATATTAAATCTTTCTTTAAAAAGCAGGATAAAGAAACAACATTTATTTTAGCCGTCAGGAATTATGTAATCATAATGGGTATCATAACTCTATTGATTTTCTTAAGTGCCTTACATGTATGATAATGAGAATATTCTTACTAAATTCTCACTATTTAATATATATACATGCTATTACAAATTGTAAACAGAAGATTAAGTATTTAATTCTGTATGCATTTATGATGCATTAATTTCTTCATTATGGAAATAATGATTTAATTAATAGATATTAATATATGAAAGGTGGATTAATTATGAAAGTAAAAATCACAATCTTAGTATGTGTGCTAATGATGGCATTATTTACGGGATGCGGTCAAAAAAACGGAGATACTAATAATGAATCGGGTAATACGAATGGAAATGCAACCCCGGACGTCGTTACTACAGCTTCTATTGTAGATAATGAAGCAGCCTTCGAGAATGCAATTAGTGCTAAAGGTACATGGATTATCGCAATTACAAAAGACTTGACGCTTGATAAAGATTTATTACTAGAAGGCGAGTTTAAAAATGGCAAAAAAGATGATAGTGGAAAAGATATCATCCAGCGAAAAGTTGCTCTATATGCTCAGGATGAAAACCGCACTATTACAGCTAGATATACCTTAACAGCACCTAAATTAACGGTTACCAGTCCGGAAGCAAGTATTCAGCATGGTACCTTTAAGGGTGATTTGTATGTTTCAGTAGCAAACTTTAAATTAATTGATGCAACTGTGGATGGTAATGTTTACTTTACTACAGAAGAAGCAAAAAGTACCTTTAACATGGATGAAACCAGTAAAGTAACTGGTACTCAGGAGCTAAAGGCGCAGTAATTTGAATAATTTATTGTAATAATATTAATAGAGAAGGAGGTAGGTGAAATAATCACCTACCTCCTTCTCTATTAATATTTAGTTCTCTTGCTTTGGCTGTATCTCCAAATGATACTTGTTCCTTTTCCTGCTTGCAGTAAAAGGACAACACCTATCGTCTGATCCTGTTTTCCAATTCTTCCCTCTTTATGTATCGTTCAAAGTTCCTTAGCACGATGGCGACGATGCGCTCCAGTGTCTCCTGCAAATGAAAACCACCGGAACAATGAGGAGTAATCAACAGATTGGGTAGCTTCCACAAAGGATGCTCCGCCGGCAGCGGTTCCGGATCCGTCACATCGATACCAGCCCCACCGATCTTATCTTGCTTAATCGCATCATACAGGGCCTGAGTATCCACCAGCTCTCCCCGTCCTATATTGAAAAATAGAGCTGTCTTTTTCATCATTTCAAACTGATCCCTGCCCATCAGCTTTCTGGTCTGTGCAGTAAGAGGAATACATAGTGCCACCACGTCAGCCTTAGGAAGTAGCTGATTCAGCTCATTCAAAGCATGAATTTCATCGACAAAATCCGGTTTATCTCCGGTATTTCTCCGAACTCCTATGACGTGGTTGCCCAGCGCCTTCATCATGCTGGCAAAATGCTGCCCGATGTCACCCAAACCAACCACCAATACATTCTGTCCATGGAGTGGAAGTACTTGTCCATAGTCGGCCCACTCTCCACGACTTTGACTGTCACGGTACAAGGGCAGCTTCTTAGCAACTGAAAAAACCATAGCAATCAGATGCTCCGCAACCGCCGGTCCATAGGCGCCTCCCGCATTCGTCAGGAGGACCTCCTGAGCCAACACGCCCGGCTCCAGATATTGCTCATACCCTGCCGAATTCAGCTGTAACCATTCTAACTGTTGAGCTGCCTGAATCAAAGTAGGATTTAAGTTACCTAATATAACCTCTGCTTCACGGATAGACACCTCGGTAACATCCTCAGGGTCACAAAAGGCGAATTCACAATCTTCTCCTATTGTTATCAGCGCTTGCCTTTGCGCTTCAATCATGGGTATAACTACTAACACTTTTTTACGCTTCATTCTCGTCCCTTTCCTCATAGTCGAAATAGTTAAAGTCTGATATCATTATATTCTTCCTTTGAATATACCATATCTTGTGACTCAATGGCTATCCCTTTTACTACCTATTTAAATTAGTAATGTATCACATGTAACAAAATAAAATTAGTTCCATTATTTAGTACCTTGTTGCTTTATGTACATAATTATGTTATTATAATATACAAAAGGAGGTGCTTTATATGCCGCAAATAAGACCTATTACGGATTTAAGAAATACCAATGAGATATCAGATATTTGCCATGCCAAAAAAGAACCTGTTTTTATAACCAAAAATGGATATGGAGATTTAGTCATAATGAGCATAGAAACTTATGAGCAGTTGACAGAGCTGTCTGCTATTGATGTTGCCATATCTGAAGCCGAAGAGGAAGTTGAAAAAGGGGCTGAACTGTTGGATGCTAAAGAAACTCTTGCTTCATTAAGGAGACGCCATTTTGGATAAATACAATGTTAAGATTATGCCAAAAGCAGAGCGAGACATTGATGAAATATATAAGTATCTTACTAAGGAAAAGGAAATTCCTGAAATAG
>JAQUYQ010000071.1 GCA_028691795.1 Herbinix sp. | reverse complement strand
AAACTGATTGAAGTGAAAGAGTTATATAGTGAAGGAATTTTTAAAAACATTAATTTTAAAGTGAAAAAAGGTGAAATCGTTGGATTTGCAGGTCTTGTTGGAGCAGGAAGAACTGAAGTTATGAGAGCTCTTTTCGGATTGGATCCAATCACTTCCGGAGAGGTATTAATAAATAATAAAAAGGTAACCATTAAAAAGGTTTCCGACAGCATCAATCATAAAATGGTAATGCTTTCGGAAGATCGAAGACGATACGGAATTATTCCGATTCGAAGTGTAATGGAGAATGCAAGTATATCAAGCCTGGAGAAAGTAATCTATAATGGTTATGCTCATGAGAAAGAGGAACGTAAGATTGTAGGAGAATATTTTAGGAAAATGAACGTAAAAACACCATCTCTTGATACTCCGATACAATCCTTGAGTGGTGGTAACCAACAGAAAGTATTGTTTGCGAAATGGTTACTGAGAGAACCGGAAATATTAATACTTGATGAACCAACCAGAGGTATTGATGTAGGAGCAAAGTTCGAAATTTATAAACTTACGGTTGAACTCGCAAAACAGGGAAAAGCAGTAATTATGGTCTCCTCAGAGCTACCCGAACTGATTGGTATGTGTGACAGAATTTATATAATGAATCAGGGCAAAATCACCGGAGAATTGAATAAAGATGAGTTTAGTCAAGAAGCTATCATGAAATTTGCTACCAGTAGTATATAGGAGGATTAGAAATGAGAGAAAAAATTAAAAACACTTCGGCTAAGGAGAAATACTCCATATTTATAGTACTGTTTGTAATGATTTTTCTATGCAGTATTATGAATCAGAACTTTTTATCACCAAACAATTTATCAAACATTATGAAACAGCTTGCAGTAAGTACGATCTTAGCCTATGGTGAAATGCTGTTAATTATCAGCGGTATGCTTGACTTATCATCAGGTGCGGTGCTTGCACTTTCGGGTGTATTATCTATTAGTGTTTATAAATCCACTGGATCCTTAGGGTTAGCAGTAATAGTTGCAATCGCCGTAGCAGTCGCATGTAACTTAGTGAACGCTATCATGATCACCAATTTAAATGCTCCCCCTTTTATCGCAACCTTGGTAATGCAGCAGGTTGCACGTGGTATTGCATTACTGTTTACAGGCGGGCAGAATATACTACAGTTAAAAGATTATGTAGTTTTCGGTCAAGGAACCCTTGGACCAATTCCAATATCCATTCTTATTACTGTCGTAATAACAATTATCATATGGTACGTATTAAGGCATACAAAATTGGGACGCTCCTTATATGCAATAGGCGGAAATGAGGAAGCCTCCGTCGCAGCCGGTATTAATGTAAAGAGGAATAAATACATTGTATTTATTATAAATGGTGTTCTGGTTGGTATCGCCGGTATTCTATTCATGTCACGTGTAAATGCAGGTTTACCAAATGGAGCAATTGGTTATGAAATGGAAGGTTTAACAGCAGCAATCGTAGGTGGAACAAGTTTCTCCGGTGGTGTAGGTTCAACGATGGGAACCCTAGCAGGTGCATTCATTATCGGATGTTTAAATAATATCATGAACTTAGTTGGTGTAGATTCTTATATTCAACAGATTGTTAAAGGTGCAATCATAGCACTGGCAGTTATCTGGGATATTCGATCCAAATCTAAGAAAACAAAAAAAGTTATTCTTGTAGAAGAAAAAACAGCTGCCTAAAAAACATTAATTTAAAACATTGATTTAAAACATTAAATCAAAATATTAAATCAAAATATTAAATCAAAATATTAAATCAAAATTAAATCAGAACGTTAAATCAGAATATTAAATCAGAATATTAAATCAAAATAAAGTAATAAAAAGTATAAATGATGGTTCAACTGGAGATGAAAGAACTATTACCTGATTGACATAAGTCAATTATATCTTGGGCATAAGAAAAAAGCTTGAGAGAAAGAAAATAGCTCTAAAATTTAACTATAAAAATATTATTAGAGGAGATTATATCATGAATAATAAAGCAGTTTATATGACAGGTATAAATAAAATGGAAATGCGAGATATTGAAGTACCAAAAATAAAAGAGAATGAGGTATTAGTAAAGCTAGAATATGTTGGGATATGCGGATCAGATGTTCATTATTTGGAGCATGGTTCCATCGGCGATTTTGTTGTAAACGGTGATTTTATTCTTGGACATGAATGTGCCGGTGAAATTGTTGAAGTCGGAAATAATGTAACAAATTTAAATATTGGAGATAAGGTAGCTTTAGAGCCTGGTTGTACCTGCGGACAGTGTGAATTTTGTAAGACCGGTAAATACAATCTTTGTCCTGATGTAGAATTTCTAGCAACACCTCCATATCATGGCTGCCTTGAAAATTACATTGCGTTTCCGGCAAATATGTGCTTCAAATTACCGGACAATATCACATCAAAAGAAGGTGCATTAGTAGAACCTCTGGCAGTAGGAATGCATGCAGCAGCACAGGGCAATGTGAAATTAGGTGACTCCGTTGTTATTCTTGGTTCCGGATGCATTGGACTTGTAACCTTGTTAGCATGCAAAGCATATGGCGCTACAGATATAACCGTTGTGGATGTAATGCCAAAGAGACTTGAATACGCAATGAAGTTAGGTGCAACCAGAGTAATCAATGCGATGGAGGAAGATGTAGTTGCTAAACTGGACGAAATTACGAAGAGCAAAGGTGTAGATGTTGTTATTGAAACAGCAGGTAGTAAGATAACAATTAAGCAGACACCGTACCTTGTGAAACGAGGTGGAACCATAGTACTCGTTGGTATGGCAGCGGAAGATATGATAGAATATAACTTTGCTAAAATCATGGCAAAGGAAGCTACAATTACTTCCGTATTCCGTTACAGAAACATTTATCCAAAAGCAATTAATGCGATAGCAAAAGGAATTATCGATGTATCCGGTATCGTTACTCATGAATTTGATTTTGAAGATAGTGCAAAAGCTTTTGACTTTGTAATTAATAATAAGAATGACGTTGTTAAAGCGGTAATCAAAATAGGATAAGGTGATAGTGTGAAAATAAAAAGCTATTTTTACACATTGAATTTAGGCCTGCGAGCAAGTCGCAGGCATGGATGCTAGATTGAAAAATCAAAGATTTTTCAATCGGAAAATTTGTGCTGCCGCCCAAATTCGCAGGCTTTGTCAGTATGGAGGGTTAGTATGTATTATATTGGAATTGATTTAGGAACTTCAGCCGTTAAACTTTTGTTAATGGAAAGCGATGGTAAAATTCGAAACAGTATTTCAAAAGAATACCCAATATATTTTCCACATCCGGGGTGGTCTGAACAACACCCTGGAGACTGGTGGAAAGCGGTATACGAAGGTATTATAGAATTAACAAATGATATTGAAAAAAACCAGGTGGCAGGTATTAGCTTTGGTGGACAGATGCATGGACTTGTAATTCTAGATGATCAAGATAATGTAATACGTCCTGCAATTTTATGGAATGATGGAAGAAGTACAAATGAGACGGATTATCTTAATAATGTAATAGGAAAAGACAAGTTGTCGGAATACACAGCTAATATTGCATTTGCAGGCTTTACCGCGCCGAAGATACTTTGGGTAAAGAATAATGAACCTGATAATTTTAAAAGAATCTGTAAAGTAATGTTACCAAAAGACTATATTGCATACCTGTTGTCAGGAACGTTTTGTACCGATGTCTCGGATGCTTCCGGAATGCTGCTTTTTGATGTGAAGAATAAATGCTGGTCGAAACAAATGCTTGATATCTGCAGTTTAACGGAAAGCCAGGTACCTAAGATATTTGAAAGTTATGATATCGTAGGAACGTTAAAGCCGGAGTTGGCCAAAAATTTTGGCCTTAGCAATGAGGTGAAAATAGTAGCGGGTGCAGCAGATAACGCAGCGGCAGCGGTAGGAACAGGTACGGTTGGCAATGGAATGTGTAATGTGTCGCTGGGAACCTCAGGAACAATCTTTATCTCCAGTAAATATTTTGGAGTTGATAAGTATAATGCTTTGCATTCCTTTGCTCACGCGGATGGTAAATATCATCTGTTAGGTTGTATGTTAAGCGCAGCCTCCTGTAATAAATGGTGGTTGGATGGAATTATTGGAACTAAAGATTATGCAGAGGAGCAAAGTAAGATAACAAAGCTTGGTGAGAATAATGTATTTTTCTTGCCGTATCTAATGGGAGAAAGGTCTCCACACAATAATCCAAATGCCAGAGGTACTTTTATTGGTATGACAATGGATACAACAAGAACGGATATGACTCAGGCGATATTAGAAGGTGTTGCCTTTGCAATAAGAGATTCTTTTGAGGTGGTAAAAGCTCTTGGAGTAAAGATTGAAAGAACGAAAATCTCCGGAGGTGGAGCAAAGAGTCCTCTTTGGAGACAGATTTTTGCTAATGTATTAAATATAAAAGTGGACATTTTAGAAAGTGAAGAGGGACCCAGCCTTGGAGGGGCAATACTGGCTGCCGTAGCATGTGGAGAATATTCAAACGTTGAGGAAGCTGCTTCTAAGATTGTAAAGATTGTTGATACAATAGAACCAGATCAGGAAATAGCAGCAAAGTATGAGGTCAAGTATCGCCAGTTTGCTAAAATTTATCCAACGGTGAAAGATTTATTTAAAGAAATTTGTTAAGCATACAAGTAAAAACGCTCCTAATGAACCGACCCCTGTCTACTTGACAGGGGCCGGTTCATTGGAAGCGCTTTTTATTATGAAATAAGTTGCAAATGGAAAATGATTATTACAAAAACTAATTGAGAAATAAGTGTATTTGAATTAATATTAAAATCAATAGGGCATACTAAAAATGTAAGAAATTGAAAAAAATAGTAATAATAAATAAAGTGAAACGGCTACCTTTCTATGTATGAATTCCATATAAAAATTTGACAAAAACTATGTGATGTAAAGCCGACATCTATTATACTTTATGTATAATCCGTTTTTATAGAAATTCAAAGGAGGATATTCCATGCAAAATCATAAATTCAAAGTATTAAAACGTGTGTTGGCAATTATCCTAATCTTGATTGTTTTACCTGTTGGATGTTCAAAAACAATACAAAAGACTGGAAATAAAATAATATTGTTTGATGAGCCGGTATATGAGCTTGGAAATGTTGAATCACCGATAACATTTGATTGGAAACAGTGTAATGGAACCATTCTTAATTTTATTTGTGAAGACAATATTAATGCGAATATTCTATCAAAAGAATGTGAGAAGTTCACGAAAGTCACAGGTATTAAAGTAAATATAAAAAGAATGGATTTTAATACCTTAGAAGAAAAAATTAATATGGAGTTTATTTCGAAAACAGCACAGTATGATTTAATTTATGTTGATCCGTATAAGACATTAAATCGTTTTTCTGACGGTCTAGAAGATTTGAATATCTATGAAAATGATGATACCTTACCACATATTGTAGGAGGCTTGGACAGCTTTTCGAAACAAGAATTAGAAGTGTGTTCTTATTTTGGCAATAAAGATAAGCTTTATAGCATTCCCTTTGATTCCACCACAATGATATTATTTTATAGGAAGGATATCTTTGATAAATATAAGGAACAGATGAAAAAAGATCTGGGATATGAGGCTAATCCGGGAAGTGGTTATTTTACCTGGGATCAATTCATCGGAGTTTCTAAATGGATCAATGAACATGTCAAAAAATCCGAAATAAAATACGGAAGTACAACCATGTCAGCGAAACATAACTCAATATATACAGCATTTTCGACAGTTTTAAGTGCTTATGGCGGCAATTATTTTACGAATGATAAGATAGTCAGCCTTGGAACGAGTACAGGTTCTGAAATTCAGTCAAAAACCACAGAATTTTACACCGCTTTAAATAAGTTTAAAGAAATTGTAGCGTTAAATCCTATCAAAGAACAGGGTTATACATGGGATGAAGTTGCAAATTCATTTACTGAGGGTGAAGTCGCTATGATGATTAACTGGGATGAGAATATATCAGCAGTTGAGAATTCTAAAGTGGCAGGAAAAGTAGGATATAGTATTTTACCTATAGGCTCAAAAAGAAGTTCAAATATCTATGGGGGTTCTGGTATTGGTATCAATAGCTATGCCAACAGCAAAAAAAAGCTGGCAGCCTGGATGTTTATAGTATGGGCAACTTCTCCGGAGGTACAAATGAAATCATTTATGAAAAAAGATGGCGGAACTCTTCCAACTAGAACAGCTCTTAGAGAGATAATTGAAAAAGAGTACTCAAAAGATATGCCACAAGTATCGGCAATGTATCTGTCTCAAAAGAAAGAGTATGCTTATTATAGACCAAAGATGAAAAATGGATATGATTTTGAGAATATCATGATTACTAATTTGTTTGACATGATTAGAGATGATTTGAGCGTCAAACGTGTTTCAATGAATATTAAAAGCCAGTGGAATGAGCGACGTTAATTGTGATAAGTGGGTATTGATGGAGTGAAAAACATGAAAAGCATCAAAGAGAAACATAGTTTTAGAAAACAGTTTTTAAAAGCATCCTCCTTTATGATTATTGTATTTCTAATTATTTTCATAGCTATGTTCCAGAAGTTTAGACAAACTCTTCATAAGCAGTATGGAGAGTCTGAAAAACAATCGGTTGAAGTAATTGGAAATAATATAGATTACATTCTAAATGATGTCGAGAAACTGTCCAATTCTATCATATCGAATCAAGAGTTAATGGATAGTTTAAAAAAGGGAGAGAAAGATCAGCTTGTTGACAAATTATATAGTTTTTATATCTCAAGTAATAGTATTGAAGGAATATATTTGATAACCCCAAGTGGATTTTTGCAAGTTGGTGCTGAGCTTCAGGATGGGGTGAAGAGCTTTCCGCGGTATGAATTGAATCATACTACAGGTGAAATAGTTTGGTTCCCTACAACGGACAAGAAAGTTAAAATTCTTTCTGGCAGTATGACAAAACGATATTTCTCAATGGGAAGAAAGATCATTGATATTTATTCTTTAAAAGAGTTAGGATATATCAATATAGAGGTAGATGAAAGTATGTTGACAGGAGCTTTTAGTGATTTACAGGAAGAAAGCAGCAAGATACTTATTTGTGATTCTTCAGGTAATATTATTGCTAGCTCAGAAGATGACTTTACACCGATAGATAGCAGTAATTCCGGCTATTTTAAAACAATGATAGGAGAAGATAATCCTAATTATGTAAGTTATTTAGAAAATGGAAAGAAATATGTAGCAATCTATTCATCCTTTAATTATGGTAAGTGGTATGTTATAAAAACAGTTCCAGAAGCTGTTTTGTATGCAGACCTGAATAAGATGCAGTTTTACACAATTGTTGGGGGGATAATTTCCTTAGCAATTATGTTTAATGTAACAATAATTTATACAAGGAAAATAACGAAACCGATTGAGGCTATGATGTATCAAATGAAGAAAGTAGAGGATGGAAATCTCGATGTTAGGGTAAAATCAAATGTATATAATGAGCTGGACGATTTGAGTGAAAGCTTTAATCAAATGGTTAACCAAATTAAAAAATTGATGGATGACATAGTAGCAGTAGAGCACAATAAAAATGAGTTGGAACTGGAAGTACTTCATGCACAGATCAATCCGCACTTCTTATACAATACATTAAATACAATACGATGGATGGCTAAGATTAAAGGGGAAGACAGCATATCGGATGCCTTAGTCGCGTTGGTAAAACTATTAAGAGTAAGTATTAGTTTTGGTAATAATATGATTTTATTGCAAGATGAAATAGAATATATAGAAAATTATATTTTAATACAGAAGTTACGATTTAATCAATTATTTGAAATTCACTATAACATTAAAGAAGAGCATAAAAAGCTTAATATCCCAAAACTTATATTACAGCCAATTGTTGAAAATTCATTGATTTATGGGATTGATGAATCGGAAAAGAGAGAGGAACCTATCATAATTAATATTTTTACCAGGGAAAAAGAGGATCATATTGAAATTGTAGTTCAGGATAATGGCAGTGGTATTGAAAAAGAGGTACTGGATAATATTTTTAAACAGGATCAGAACATTAACAGATTTAGTAAAGTTGGATTAAATAATGTAAATCAAAGATTGAAATTATATCTGGGTGAAGCATACGGTTTGCAGATTGTTTCATATATAGGGGTTGGAACAACTGTCATAATAAGTGTACCTAATTACTCTTCCTAAAGGAGATGCGTATGTATAAAGTTATGATTGTAGATGACGAGATGCTAGTGCGAATTGGTGTTAAATCATTAATTGACTGGCAGGAACTTGGATTTGAAATAATAGCAGAAGCCAGTAATGGGCAGTCTGCTTTTGAAAAATATGTGGCTTTAAGTCCGGATCTAGTTATAACTGATATAAAAATGCCAAAACAGGATGGCCTCTGGCTGACAAAAAAAATTAAAGAGTACAACCCAAATACAGAAATAATTTTTTTGACTTGCTATGACGACTTTTCTTATGCAAAAGAAGCTATCAAATTAAAGGTTTCTGATTATATACTGAAAGCAGAAATGGAAGAAGAAGAGCTTAAGCAGATTTTACTGGAAAAGAAGAAAAAGTTAGATGCATCGGTTGGACAGGAAGTTAATAATCAAAATAATAAACTACTAATGAAAAAACAGCAGGAATATTTACTGGGGCTTTTATTAAGCAGTAATAGAAGCCTTGAACTTATCTACGAAGAATTTATCAAAGTAAATGTAGAGTGGAATACCAAAAGGTATTGCTTTATACAATTTGATTTTCGAACTAGTTTAAATAACGACAAGAATTCAGATTACCAGATTGCAAATATTATTGCAGCATGTTTAGAATTGATTATGAATAAATTTCAAGATGAAGATGTGGAGGTTTTTTCAAAGCAGTTTGGAAAATCGATCACCTGTTTTCTGATGGCTCAAAATTTAAATGAAATAAAGCTTCAAAGATGTATTGATTATTTACAAAGTTCTATTAAGCAGTATTTTAATATTGGATTTAAAAGTGCAAATTCTCCTATCACTGATACAATAGAAGAAACCAGACAATATCTGGACTGGATTTTTGCAGCTTCTGATTACTTGTTTTATTTATCCAATGGAGAACATTTGACAAAGGATACGATGTGGAAAGAGGATGACAGCCAGTTCATTTATGATACCTTAATGGTAAAAGAGTTTTGCAAATATATAGAAGAAGCAGATTGGGAAGCCATCAATAAAAAGATCGATGAAGTACAAAAAATACTTGATAAGCATAGAGGCAATTCTTTGGAAGTGAAACTCGAATTATCTCATATGATTAACGATATATTCAAGCGATTTGACATTTGCTTTCAAGAAGATAACGATGTATTTACCTTTCAGAAAAAGGTAATTAATGCGGAGGAACTGAAAGAAGTAATTGAGATAATTAAAGAATTTGTTAAGAACTTAATTGTAGAAAATTCTAGCAGCAGGGCAGATAATACGGAACTTTTAATAAAAAAAGCCGTACAGTATATTAATGATAATTTTGATAAAAAGATTTCATTGGAGGATATTGCGGGATATGTGGGAATATCAAAATATTATTTTTCTGTGCTATTTAAAAAAGAAAAAAATATTACTTTTTCGTCCTATTTGAATTCTGTTCGCATTGATAAAGCAAAACAGTTACTAAAAAATCCTCGAATTACTATAAATGATGTTGTTTATGAGGTTGGTTTCAATGATTCACAATATTTTAGCAAAACTTTTAAAAAATATGTAGGCATGACAGTTACCGAATATCGCAGCAAATATGAAAAGTAAATTAGAAGTTGGAGTAATAAGTACTGTTATTTTTCAAGTTAAGCAAAAATTATATTGACAACGGTGATAATAATAAGCATAATAGTTACAACACATATGGAATATTATGGTTGGATAAAAGTCATGATAACAGAATCTTTATCAGAATTATTAGTATCAGACCTTCTGATAAGATAATATATTAGTAATATAATTTAATATTATTCGTGTGAAGAATTTGAGAGAGGCTGCAGACTATGTTGCAGCGCCGAAGGTGAAATCGCAAAAACTCTCAGGCAAAAGGATCGAATTCGGACGAAGCTCTGGAAAACGTTAAACGTACCGACGAAGTAAATCTTTCAGGTAAAAAGACAGAGGCGTATGGAAATCATATATTGATTTCCATACGTCGCTGTCTTTTTTTGTATAGGAAATTACGTCAATGTATGATAAATATGCTTTGTTTAGGATGCGTATATCTTGTCATGTCATATTTATTATAAGAAAAAGCCGATAACATCCAGCTTTTTATTGATAAAATTAAATTAACTTAAGGAGGTTACTATGGAGAAAAAAACACCATTATATGATGCTCATGTCCTTGGAGGAGGAAAGATTGTACCCTTTGCAGGATATCTGCTTCCGGTTCAATATCAGTCCGGAGTCATTACAGAGCATATGGCTGTCCGTACAAAAGCAGGTTTATTTGACGTTTCCCATATGGGAGAAATCACATTTGAGGGAAAGGATGCACTTGCTAATCTTCAGAGGATGATGACCAATGATTTCACTGACATGGAAAAAGGCCAGGCACGTTATAGTATGATGTGCATGGAAACAGGGGGAATCGTTGATGATCTGATTGTTTATAAAAAGGAAGAGGATTCTTACCTTGTGGTAGTAAATGCTTCGAATAAGGATAAGGATTTTCAGTGGATGTATGAACACCACTTCGGTGAGGTTGAAATAAAAGATATTACCGATGAAATCGCACAGCTTGCTTTACAGGGGCCTAACTCCCTGGAGATCATTCAGAAAATTACGAAAGAAAAAGATATTCCGAAGAAATATTATCATTGTATATTTGATGCCGAAGTCGGCGGGATGAAATGCATCCTGTCCAGAACAGGCTATACAGGGGAAGATGGCTTTGAACTTTATTTGAAAGCCTCCGATGCCCGTACAATGTGGGATTTATTATTATCCGTAGGCAAAGAATATGGCTTAATTCCCTGCGGCCTTGGTGCTAGGGATACGTTGCGTTTGGAGGCTGCTATGCCTCTGTACGGACATGAACTTGATGAGACAATCACTCCGCTGGAGGCAGATTTAGGTTTTGCTGTGAAGCAAAACAAATCGGATTACATAGGAAAAAAGAAGATAGAAGAAGTAAGTCTTATAAGGAAACGAGTAGGCCTTAAGGTAGTAGGGAACGGTATTATCCGAGAGCATGCAAAGCTTTTTTCGAAAGATGAAGCGGAGATAGGTTATACCACTTCCGGCACTTATTGTCCCTATCTGGAATATCCAATAGCGATGGCAATGGTGGAACTTGGGTATAGTATACAGGGAACAAGAATGATTGCAGAGGTAAGAGGCAGAAAAATAGAGGCAGAAGTTGTATCTTTGCCTTTTTATAAAAGAATAAGAAAGGGAGGAACGAAATAATGCAGTTTCCAGAAAATTTAAAGTATACGAAAACTCATGAGTGGGTAAAAGAAATAACAGGGGGGACCATAGAAGTAGGTTTATCAGATTATGCACAAAAAGAAATGGGGGACTTGGTGTTTGTAAATTTACCCCAAGAGGGTGATGGAGTTACAGCAGGGGAAACTTTTGCTGATGTTGAATCCGTGAAGGCTGTTTCCGAAGTATACTGCCCAGTATCGGGAATTGTATGTGCAGTAAATGAAGAGCTTATGGATACACCGGAAAGTATCAATTCGGCACCTTATGAAGCATGGTTTGTAAGAATAGAACAAATCAGTGGCACAGAAGATTTGATGTCTGCAGAAGAATATGAAGCCTTTATAGAGAGTGAAAATCAGAAATAGGAGGAAGCAGATGGGCAGTTATATTGCATCAACCAAACAGGAACAGCAAGAAATGCTGAAAACGATAGGCTGCAATAATTTTGAAGAGCTGTTTTCTCAGATACCAGTGAAGGTTAAGAAAATTGATAATTTAAATCTACCAGAGGGAATGTCAGAGCTCGAAATTCGCCGTATATATGGAAACTATGGCTTCGGAAAATACAGTTTATCAATCGATTTTTCGGGGAGCTGGAGCATATGACCATTATATCCCGGAGATAGTGAAAAGTATTGTTAACAAAGAGGAGTTT
>JAQUYQ010000264.1 GCA_028691795.1 Herbinix sp. | reverse complement strand
AAACTCCTTCCATTATTGAATAAAATTGATTGACGACAGTTATTATCAGGCTAATACCACGCTTTCTTAGGACAAAAATTCGTACATTTTCCGCATCGGATACAGTCATCAAGATCCACAGTGGGAGCATCAAAACCATTTTGTTTTAGAGCGTCTACAGGGCAGATAGGTACGGATGGACATGGATGGTTTTGCGGACAGTTTTCTTTTATAATTACTAATGTTTTTGTATTCATAATGATATCATCCTTTCGTATATGGGTAATTTCTTTACTTATTATATAATTATTAAACAACATTATCTGTAACTCAATCACATTTAATGATATTATGTTGAACGACCATTATTTAAGTGGCATTGCAAAGTTTCATAAACTCTATTGCGGCGGGAGTAAGATACTTATTTTTATGGTAGATTATGTGATATTGGCGATTAAATTTTAAACCATTTACATTTACTCGTACCACGTTATTTTTATCAATATAATCTTGTACTAATTGCAATGGAAGAATTGAGATTCCAATCCCTTTTGAAACACCACGTATAATGGCTTCGGTACTACTGCTTTCCCAAAGCGGATGAAGTGAAATATTATGAAGTGATAATATGGATTCAGCTAATTCGCGAGTACCACTATTTCTTTCTCTCATTAGGAAATGTTGACTGGATAAGTCATCAATAGATACGCTTTCTTTTTTGAGAAGAGAGTTTTCTAAGTCACAAATTACAATAAGTTCGTCCTTTATAAAATCTTTTGAAATGATATTTTCCGAATGAACAATACCTTCTATCAGAGCAAAATCCAACTCGTTCTCCAATACTAATTTCTCGATAACATCCGAACTGTCTATAGTTACGTGGGTTTGAGTATTGGGAAAACGTGTTGAAAAGTCCTTGATATAGTCTGGCAATAAATGAGTGCCAATGGTAATACTTGAACCGATTTTTAAGTGACCTATGGATTCGGAACTCTTTAAAGAACTCTCTAATTCTTCAAAAAGTGAGTTGATATGAAGTGCATAATGATAGACTGTTTTACCCACCTCAGTCAAATATATTTTTTTAGATATGCGATCAAAGAGAGGAGCACCATAATAGGATTCAAGTTCTTTGATCGCGTTACTGACAGCTGGTTGTGAGATGTAAAGTTTTTTAGCAGCTAATGTAATGCTTTTTTCTCTACAGACTGAAACAAATATTTTCATATGTCTTAATGTCATTGCTAAACTCCTTATATATAACTAAAATGTTATGGATATTATTATATAATAAAATTTTACTTATGTAAATCGGAGCATTATAATAAACTAGTTAGGAGGTGCGGGAGGATGAAGAAAGATATCAAATTTTACTTTAAATTATTTGCATCCACCTTTTATTTGAGTGCATTTACATTTGGTGGTGGTTTTGTAATTATTCCATTAATGAGAAAAAAGTTTGTTGAGCAATATAAATGGATTGATGAAAAAGAGATGCTCGATTTAACTGCAATCGCACAATCTTCACCGGGAGCTATCGCTGTTAATGCGGCAATACTTGTTGGATATCGTTTGTCAGGAGTACTAGGTGCTTTGATTACTGTTTTTGGGACAGTATTACCACCACTTTTGATATTATCAGTGATATCGGTGGCATATACGGCATTTCGGGATAGTCTAATTGTTAAATACATACTCCGGGGAATGCAGGCTGGTGTAGCAGCGGTCATCTTAGATGTCGTTGTCAGCATGGTAATTGATCTTTTAAAAGAAAGAAAAGTATTGCCGGTTGTGATTATGATAGGTGCTTTTATAGCTACTTTTTTCTTGAATATTAATGTTGTTTTTTTGATTTTGGCAAGTGGAATTATAGGTGGCATAGCCATGTATTACTCGAAAATTAGATAAAGAGTGGTGAACAAAGTTGAAAGAAAAGCGTTTTCAACCTTACTTATTTTAGGCCTATTCAATTTTGGAATAGGTCATCAAAAATTAAAAGGCATGGGTATAAAAATGATTTATTTAAAATTGCTTTGGAGTTTTTTTCAAATAGGGTTGTTTAGTTTTGGCGGTGGTTATGCGGCTATGCCACTAATTAAAAATCAGGTAGTAGACATTAATGGATGGTTATCCATGAGTGAATTTGCAGATGTCATAACGATATCCCAGATGACACCTGGTCCTATTGGAATTAATTCTGCTTCTTTTGTCGGGATACGTGTTGGTGGGATTCTAGGTGCAATTGTGGCGACGATAGGATATGTTCTTCCTTCTTGTGTGATTGTGCTTTCTCTTGCTTATGTATATTATAAATTTAGAGGATTAACAGCTGTTCAAGGAGTTTTGAATGGATTAAGACCGGCTGTCATAGCAATGATTGCTTCTGCGGGTTTAGCTCTGATAATTTTAGCTTTTTGGAGTGGAAAAGGTATCTCAAGCAAAAGGGAAGATTTGGATTATGTTGCAGTAGCAATATTTATGACTGCTTTTGCTATTCTTAGAAAGTATAAAGTAAACCCGATACATGTCATGATCGGAGCAGGAATTATTGGGTTATGTATTTATCCCTTGATTTTGTAATTAGAGGAAAGTAAAGGAGAAAGTGAAAGAGAAAGTGAAAGATGAGTAGATTTATGGTGGAATAAAATATTAATACAAAGAAAAACATAATTAACTCATTAAAGAAAGAGGAGTATTCAATGGAAAATAGAAT
>JAQUYQ010000070.1 GCA_028691795.1 Herbinix sp. | reverse complement strand
CACAGGAGGATATCGATTATGCAGCTTCCTGCGATCTAGTGCATTCTGCATTTTGGGGAAATGCACACATACATCTGAAGGAAATTCATGACAAAGGAGCAAAGATATGCTTTGACTATGCCACGGAATATCAGGATCCCTTAGTAGAAGAGACAATTTCCTTTGTAGATTATGCATTTTTCTCGTTCGAAAAACGGACACCTGAGGTGGATGCTTTTCTGAAGGATAAGGTTAATAAAGGAGTAACGATAGCGGTAGCAACCTTTGGTGAAGAAGGCAGTGTTGCATATGATGGGAAAACCTACCATACGTTTGGTATCTTTCCTGCAGTACTGGTTAATACGATTGGTGCCGGCGATTCTTTTATGGCAGGCTTCATGAACGGGGTATTAAAGGGATGGGAAATCATGAAATGTCAGGAACAGGGAGCAAAAGTTGCCGCAGGCGTAGTATCGACATTTGGACCTTGGATTGATTAGAAAGGAAGAAGATATGGTAATAGATACACATGTACATCCGGGATTTTTGGAGGAATTGGAGATCAGTGATGAGCAATTGAAATATGCCCAGAACATGATGGGCTTACATAAAACACATCGAATTCGGCTGGAGCATTGGGAAAAGGCCTGTCGTTGTGCAGAAATAGATAAGCTCTTTCTGCTACCGTTGGATTTGACAACTACGACAGGTGGGTACCTGGGAACCAACGAACAGGTAGCTGAGGCAGTTGCAATTAATCCACAGCGATTTATTGGTTTTGCAAGTGTAGATCCGGCAAGGGAAGATGCCTTGGAGGTACTGAAAAAAGCATTTGTAGAATTAAAGCTATGCGGTCTAAAACTACATCCTTCAAAACAAAAATTCTATCCGGATGATACGAAAATGGATAAGATTTATGAATTATGTATTGAATATAATAAACCAATCATTTTCCACAGCGGGGTATCCATGGAACCCGACACCTTGACGAAGTATGCACATCCTCTTCGTTTCGAAGAAGTGGCAGCACGTTTTCCAAAGCTTCGTTTTTGTCTGGCTCACTTTGGATGGCCGTGGGTAAGGGAAGTGTGTATGCTTATGCTAAAATACAGAAATGTTTATACGGATACAGCATTTTTATATTTTGATAATCCGAAGGAATTTTATGCGCAGTCATTTGGGGTAGACATCGGTCCGTATTGGATAGAACGCAGTTTACGCCATCAGGTTATGTTTGGTTCCGATGAACCGCGTCTGGAGCAGATTAGAATGATTAAGGCGATTCGTGAGATGAATCTCAGGGAGTCTACCAAAGAAATGATACTTGGTGGTAATGCATTGGATTTCTTAAAGGGAGGACGAGAGCATGATTGATAAAAATGAGATTACCCTTGTAACGAATAAATATAATGAATTACTTCCCTTGGGAGATAGAATCAAGAAACTTGTGGAAGGCAGTCCCATTAAAAATGGAATTCTCTATGTAATCACAAAGCATACGACGACCGGGATTACAGTAAATGAAAGACTGGAGTGCCTGGAAGATGATATTCTTTCTTATTTTGAGAAGGAAATACCTGAAAACGGATTTTATTACCATGCCAGATTTCTTGACAGTTATGGTGCCATGGCTGGTAATCCAACCGGACATCTAAAAGCAATGTTATGCGGAAGCCATTGTATTTTTCCTGTTACTGATGGAGAACTAAGTCTTGGCAGTGCACAGGAAATATATCTTGCTGAATTTGATGGTCCGCAGGAACGAACAGTCAGCATAACAATAATGGGTGAAGAGTAAAGAAAAGCCCTTGAAGTATTGAAGTGAACCCCTTTCATTAGACTTTTGTCTAACAAAAGGGGTTCACTTCATACTCCGGCGGCTTTTTTGACAAAAGTTTTTGCTTATGATAAAATAAACAATTATGTCGTCGGAGGATGGTTGTGTGAAAAAGCCATTATATATTCAATTCAGTGATAAAATCCGTAATATGATTTTTAATGAAGAATATCAGTATGGACAGAGATTTCCGTCGGAGCGGGAATTGGAAAATGAATATACAATTGATCGAAAAACAATTCGTAAATCGTTAAACATACTGGTTGAGGAGGGCTTGCTTACACGTATTCAGGGGAAGGGAACCTTTGTAAAGAACCCAAGTATCCAAATGCCGATGAAGAAGGTCATGGGATTTTCCAGACTGCTTCGTCAGGAAGGCGTGGAGACTACAAGCAAAGTAATCTCGGCTACAAGAGAAGAAGCAGGATTTCGGCTGTCAAAAATTATGAATATTAAGAAAACCGATATTGTAAATAAATTGATTCGTATCCGTATGATTAGTGATGAGCCGATTGCAGTTGAAATTACCTATATCAGAGATGTGATTGATAATTTTTTAGAATTGGATTTTGGCGTATATTCTCTCTTTGATACATTAGAACAAAAGAATCATGTAGCAATGCAAGTAGAGGAAGAAGTACATGCAGTTGCTCTGCTAGGAGTAGAAGCACAGTGGTTAAATAAAAAGGCTGGTGATATGGCATTTCTTGTAACCGATATCACAAAGGATCAGAATGGCGATGTGATTGAATATAACAAAGCCTATACGAATAGTGAAAGAATTGTACTTTCTACGCAGTTGGATTAATAGAAGTTTAACAAATTTATAAAAGGGACAATAGATACAGGAATTACTAGGCACCCCATCAAATATATTTTAATAATAAATATTTGATGGGGTTTTTTATGTGGCTGATAAAACATAAAAAGATAATAATGATTTTACTTGTTTTTGTTTTTCTGTATTTTTTGGGCGGAGGAATTGGGATCTTAGCAAATGCTTATGAGAAAGACAAATTAAAGGAATCGAGTGGAGAGAACTGGGGGCTTGGATTTTCAGTGGAAGGTCATGCACCTACAGCAAATGCAACAGCAGATGAATTAAAAAAATATGATGCCTACTATATTGGAAATACCAATGAGAAAGTGATCTATTTGACCTTTGATGCAGGATATGAAAATGGCTACACTTCTGTAATACTAGATGCTTTAAAAAAACATAATGTGCATGCGACTTTTTTCCTGGTAGGTAATTATTTAAAAACAAGTCCTGACCTGGTTAGGCGAATGGTAAAAGAAGGTCATAATGTGGCAAATCATACCTACAACCATCCAAATATGTCTAACATCTCTTCTGAGGATGCTTTTTGTAAAGAACTGGAATGCTTAGAAACAGAATTTGAAAGTATAACAGGACAAAAGATGGATAAATATTATCGTCCACCGCAAGGAAAATATTGTGAGAATAATTTGAAAATGGCACAGGAACTTGGATATAAGACCTTTTTTTGGAGTCTAGCGTATGTAGATTGGTATAATGATAAACAGCCTACGAAAGAGGAAGCTTTTAAAAAGTTATTGGGTAGAATTCATCCGGGAGCTATTGTTCTCCTTCATAGTACTTCAAAAACAAATTCTGAAATTTTAGATGAACTTCTTACGAAATGGGAAGAGATGGGATATACCTTTGGATCATTGGATGATATAGTACAATAATGATAGAATATGAATAGATAGGGCATGAAGGCCGTTGCGTTGCGACTTTCATGCCCTATCTAAATTGTTCAAATTTACTTAATACCATATTATAGAGATTTATGAAAAACTTGTTATAACTTTTCCGTCTGCATCAGCCACATACCATTTGATACCTATATAGTGTCCTCTCCAGCCATAGGTTGCATCGTTATAATCAACTGTTTCAACGCTTACAAGAAAGTAATTCCCTAATTTCTTTACGTTCGCGGTATAATTTAATGTACTATTTTGCTTATATGATATCTTCATAAAATTTTTAATGAGGTTTTTCTTATCGGTACCGGAAGTAAACTGAGAAACGGTAATGTATTTTTTGCTGACCGGCTTTGCACAATAAGTTTTGTCACCGAGAATATTATAGGATTCCGAATCAGATGTCTTGCAGGAAAATTTACTAATCTTATCGGACTTCGTATTGTATTTATACTTTATACTATAATCCTCCATGTCGTAGTAATAGATATAATTCTGACTATGTTCAAGCGTGTAAATATTCATATTTTTAGTGATGATAGTTTTCTTATCTGTGTCGGAATCGATTTTTACCAGTACCCCATACCAGAAATGACCGGTCCCTTGCTCTGTCCCATATTGATAATAAATATCGCCGTTCATTTTTATAATATCCGAAACAATTACGATATAGCCTCCATAGGTATCCTTATTAACGGTTTGCGTATCTAGTAAAGTAAGCTTGGAAGCATTAGAATTGATAGAATATAATTTTATTTTACTATTGGAATCTATATATTGACTAAAATATAAGGTACTACCAATGTTCTTTACATAATTAAATGTAGTATTTGCCTTCTGAATTAATTTATCACTGCTGCCATCATCGCTTTTTTTGTACAAGTAAGATTCAGATAATGTAGTTACTGAATAAAAAATTCCGTTAGCATCAGCATAGATAACGCTGCCATTGCATATTTTACTTAGATTTGCTCCATCGATATCAACAGAATAAATTACAAAGGAATTATCTTCAACCGTAGTGTAATAAATTGTCCCAGCATAGTAGATCATATTGGAGATATAGTTATCAGAAGAGGCAATCATTGTCTTCTTTCCTGTTGATACTACAAGCTTATAAATATCAGCTGCACCAGTATCCACGGCCGTCTTAATATAATAAATTGCTCCATCTGATTCCAACATAGTAGTATAACTGTATACCATTGAGGTTGTTGCTGCATAACTGTTTTCCTTTGGTAGAATTGCAATCATCATAAGCAGTGCTAAAATTACCGAAATCACTCGTTTTTTCATTATAATATTCACGTTCCCCTCTACTTAGTTATCTGTTAATCTGTTACATCAAATCCATAAAACTTTTTATTCTTAATACTGTTGTTTTATATAGAATACTTTCCAATACCATTATCAATTATAACATTGTCAAGCAAAGAAATTCCATAGATTTCTCTTAAGATTTTAAATAATGACGTTCTAAGATGGATAAGAGAAGCAACGGATACATTTGGTGTAAAGAATTATATTTACAGGTGTCTTGTCAGATGTAATTACATGTGCTATAATCGAGCAAAAGTCAGTAATAAAGGAGGGAAAAAATAATGGAAGCTATCATAAGACGGATTAGGGAGCTAAAGAAAGAAAAGGATGTAGTAATTCTGGCCCATTATTATACAGATGGACAAATACAAGCCCTTGCTGATTACGTCGGAGATTCCTACTACCTCAGTAAAATTGCTACGGAGGTATCGCAGAATACCATTTTGTTCTGTGGTGTATCCTTCATGGGAGAGAGTGCAAAGATATTGAATCCAAAGAAGACTGTAATTATGCCTGACAGCTATGCAGACTGCCCGATGGCACATATGGCAGATACGGATAAGATAAAAGAAATAAGAGAAACCTATGAGGATGTGGCTGTAGTCTGCTATATCAATTCTACCGCTGAAATTAAAGCTAATTCTGATGTTTGTGTAACCTCGGCCAATGCAATAAAAATAGTGAAAGCACTGCCTAATCAAAATATATATTTTATTCCTGACGGTAATCTAGGAAGATATGTTGCTAATATGGTTCCGGAAAAGAATATTATTATAAATGATGGGTTTTGTCATGTACATACCAGTATAAAAAGAAAAAATATCGAAAAAGCAAAGGAAGTCTATCCCGAAGCCTTAGTATTAGCACATCCGGAATGTACCTGGGATGTCCTTGAAATTGCTGATTATATCGGAAGTACTTCGGGCATAATTGAATTTGCAACCAAAAGTACTTCTTGTTCTTTTATAATTTGTACCGAAATGGGTGTTCTATATGAGTTAGAAATGAAAAACCCAAATAAGAAATTCTATTCAGTAGGACACAGACAATTCTGCCCAAATATGAAACGAATAACGGCAGAAAAAGTCTTAGAACAATTAGAGACCATAAACCATGTGGTTGAACTGAAGGAAGAACTTTCTAAGAGAGCAAATAATGCCCTGGTAAGAATGCTAGAGCTTGCATCCTGGAGGTAGAAATGATGACGGAAACTGATGTAATCATTATAGGAACGGGTGTCGCAGGCTTATACTGCGCACTAAACCTGCCGAACGATAAGAAGATAACATTAATAACTAAAAGTTCCTTGGAAATGAGTGATTCATTCTTAGCCCAAGGGGGAATCTGTGTACTGAAGCAGGAAGAAGATTATGATAGTTTCTTTTGGGATACCTTAAAAGCCGGACATTATGAAAATAGTAAGGCTTCGGTACATCAGATGATACGGAAATCTCCTGAGATTATTCAGGATTTAGTAACTTTTGGTGTCCGATTTGAACAAAAGGACGGAAAAATGCTTTATACGAAAGAAGGTGCCCATTCTACTGCCAGAATTCTATACCACAAGGACATCACAGGGCAGGAGATTACAAGGCAACTTCTAGAGCAGGTAAAGATGAAAAAGAATATCGAAATTATGGAATATACAGAAATGATAGACTTAATCTGTTATCATAATCGCTGCAGCGGTGTTATACTTCGAACGAATAAAGGAAGGATCACAAGGGTGGATGCACATTATACGGTGTTGGCAACCGGAGGAATCGGAGGATTGTATCAGGACTCTACCAATTATCCTCATCTTACAGGCGATTCTCTTGCACTGGCAATCCGGCACAAAATTATGTTAAAAAACATTAATTATATACAAATCCATCCTACGACACTCTTTTCAAAAAAACCGGGTAGAAGGTTTCTGATATCAGAATCAGTTCGTGGGGAAGGAGCTTATTTGCTAGGTAGTAATATGGAGCGATTTGTGGATGAACTTCTTCCAAGAGATCTGTTAACACAGGCTATCTATCAGCAAATGAAGTTAGAAGGCAGTAGGCATGTATGGCTTACGGTCAGGCATTTGGGAAGTAATAGGATAAAAGAACGTTTTCCTAACATCTATGGGCGTTGCTTAGAGGAAGGAATCGATATTACTAGGGAATGCATTCCGGTTACACCTGCGCAGCATTATTTTATGGGGGGTATTGCAGTAGACCTATTCAGTAAAACCTCAATGGAGCATCTATATGCAGTGGGAGAAACGAGCTGCAATGGAGTGCACGGTGCAAACCGCCTGGCAAGTAATTCCTTACTGGAAAGCTTAGTATTTGCAAAAGAAGCAGCAATTCATATAGCTGGTACTTTTGAGGAAAATAATGCAATCAGATCATTGATGGATTATAATACCTATGAAAATAACTATGAACAAATACAGTCTAAGAACAAAGATTTAATATTAAAGGAAATAGAAAGGGTTAATCAAAATGAAAAACGAAATAACACTCAAAATAAATGTGGATGATCTAATATTACAAGCTTTAAAGGAAGATATCACTAGTGAAGATATTACTACAAATGCTGTACTGCAAGAGAATAAAAGAGGTCAGGTACAGCTACTTTGTAAGCAGGACGGCGTTGTTGCAGGTCTGGACGTATTTTATCGTGTCTTCTTACTGCTCGATCCTTCCACACAGATACAAGCCTACGTTCAGGATGGCGATACGGTAAAAAACGGTGAGCTACTTGCAGTTATATCCGCTGATATCAGGGCATTGTTATCAGGAGAAAGAACTGCATTAAATTTCCTTCAGAGAATGAGTGGGATTGCTTCATATACTCGTATTATCGTAGATTTATTGAAGGGCAGCAAAACCAAACTATTAGATACCCGTAAAACAACTCCCAATATGAGGATTTTTGAGAAGTACGCTGTAAAAGTGGGTGGAGGTTATAATCATCGCTTTAATCTATCTGACGGTATCCTCCTAAAGGATAACCATATCGCCGCAGCGGGCGGAGTAAAAAAAGCAGTCAAATTGGCGAAGGAATATGCTTCTTTTGTACATAAGATTGAAGTAGAGGTTGAAAATCTGGGGATGCTGCAGGAGGCATTAGAGGCGGGTGCTGATATTATTATGCTTGATAATATGAGCGTCGAGACGATGAAAAAAGCGGTACAAATGATTGGAGATAAAGCAGAATCGGAATGTTCTGGTAATGTGACGAAAGAACGTATAAAGGAGTTAGTGGATATTGGGGTAGATTATATTTCCTGTGGTGCACTTACTCATTCAGCATCGATACTGGATGTCTCACTTAAAAATCTTAAGGTACTTTAAGGTATAGTTAAAAGTGCAGGGATTGGTGTATCACAAATATAAGGCTCATCTTTTTTATAAAACGAAAAGGTCTAACTCCGATATAATTGGAATTAGACCTTTTCGATAATTATTATTCATTACAAGTGAATTGGTCTACAATTGAATTTAAAAACAAATTCAATTGTCATGAATTCATCTTGTTTACAAATTATCTTACTTGACGGGAAAACTGGAATGCTTAGAGTAATCGCCTATTTATTTAGAATTACTTCTTTTGAGTGTAATCAGTAATTGGTAAATTCCATGGTGATTCTATAGAATCAAATTCTTTTTTACCATCTTCCTTATACGGGGTGTCATCCTTACAAGGGCCATGTGATCCATGAGGTCCATGCTCAGGCCAGCACATTTGTTGCTTCTGAAGTAATTTCATACATAGATATACGACTGATTTATCGGTAAATTCTTGGAATACTTCTTCGTTCTTAAATCCATCAATTGGAGTACCTTTCTTATCAATATCTGCATCAAATACAGCGGACCATTCAAGTTCACAATAAACTGGCTCGTTGAAAATCTCAACATTTGACCGATCTGCTTCTCTGAAATTCTTTCCCATAATTTTTTCATCAAAATATCTAGCTACCAGGGAAGGCGGGTTTGGTAAAATATGAGGTTTATTACACTTGAAATCAACCTTTGCATATACTTTAAATGGAATATGAACAGTGGTATCTTTAATGGAACCGCCAATACCAGAACCTTTTGAACAGGTTTTTGCAGCATATTCAATATTTTTTCTAATATACCCTTCAATAAATACTTTGTCTGTCGGCGGGATATATCTGCATTGTGTTAAGAATACTTGTTTTTCTATTCTTTTAATTTCATAGGTAGGCTCATTTAGTCTAATTACTGATTCTGAATCAATCTGAACGATGAACTCAGTTAGAACTTTAGGTATCTTAACGTCTCCACCCTTCCAATTATAAATTTCAGCACCTGGAAGAGTATCTGCACTGATAACAGCAGCATCACATTCATGGCCACAATTGGTACTTGCATAAGCGTCCGAGCTAACTACAGTAGCATTATAATCTTTATTATACATATATTTGTCTCCTTATATATTTAATATTTAGGATACTTTTTTGTTTCATCCTAATATATATTATTCATAAAAGGTAAAATATGTTCACATTATATTGAAAAATAAATAAATATGTCAAAATACAACGAATAATAGTAAATTGTAGTATGAATGAAAAATTCAAAACTTTCTTCGGGGCATTCGCAGGACTTATGGGTATCGGTCCTTATATGACGGTAAAAGCTGTTTGGAATATTGCAGATATATTCAATGGACTCATGGCATTTCCAAACCTGATTGCTCTGTTTGCATTAAGTGGAGTCATTATTAAGGAAAGCCAGGAATATTTTAAAAGGGTTCCGAAAATGTAATTCGTATAGAATGAATACAAAAATATAATGACACCTGATATAAAATGAAAGGAGTCTTTATCCCTCAGCTGATGAACTCAGTTTTGGAATACAGGCTCCTTTTTAAGATATTAATTATACTATTAAAGCAATGTTCTTGTAATAACTTTATTTACATAGGTCTCCAACGACCTGATTTATAAGCTTTCCATCTGCTTTTCCCTTCAGATCTGCCATAACCCCTTTCATTATCATACCCTTGTTTTTAGTAGAAACTGCATCTGAAAAATTCTTAAGAATATATTCTTTAATCTCTTCTTCAGACATCATGGTAGGTGCATAATCTTTAATGACATCATAGGTTGACTGATAACCTGCTTTTAATTCAACTCTTTCCTCAGGGCAGGTGTCCATTTGTTCCTTCACTAACTTCATTTCCTTTAGAATAGCTCGGTCCACTAATTCCTCCGGGATATCATCACGACAACCCTCATCAATTGCTATCTTTTTAACTGCCGATACCAAAGAAGAGATAGCATCTTTACGTACCTTATCTCTGGCTTTCATCGCTGTAATCATATCTTTCTGTAATTGTTCCATTTGCATAAGTAATACCTCCAATATTCATGATTCTCTTCTTATTCAGATAACGATAAAGATTAATTTATTACTAATCCAATATTATCCCTATTAGGAAATAGTATATTGTAAATCAACGAGGGAATCAAGGATTAATTTTCTGAAATGAAATAACTGGTTCGGGTGCCATAAGTCAGATTCGTATAGTCAGGTATAACTTTTTCATATGGGGGCAACTGAAATCGTATTAAATTTACAGTGATGTGTTGAAAAAAGTAAAAAAATAGCTTAATATAGTGGTATGGATACATATAGTGAGTAGTAAAGCTCTTGAAATTAAGGAGACAAAAGCGAATTTAGTATAATAATTCGCTTTTGAGGTTTGCGTTCTAAGAATGAATGCAAGCACTCATTCTCAGAACTTGGAGGCAAATTATGACTAATGTAAATCGTATAACTAGTGTAGATAATGCAAATAACTATAATACGCAAAAAGTTAACTCGGATAGTACTTCTGATTTTTCTTCTTATTTAGGAGAAACAAAAAGTCTTGACGAAATCTTTGATAATGCGGCAGAAAAATATAATGTTCCGGTAGAATTATTGAAAGCAATAGGAAAGGCAGAATCTAATTTTGATACGGATGCTGTTTCCAGATGTGGTGCGCAGGGTGTAATGCAGCTTATGCCTGCTACAGCAAAAGGACTGGGTGTAACGAATGCCTTTGATCCGGAGCAAAATATAATGGCAGGAGCGAAATATATCTCTGGGCTAATGAAAAAATATGATGGAAATACAAGTCTTGCTTTAGCGGCATATAATGCTGGAAGCGGGAATGTGGCAAAATATAATGGAATACCACCTTTTGAAGAAACACAGAACTATGTAAAAAAAGTCTTAAACTATATTGGTCAGGGTAAAATTGAAACTGCATCAGCCAAAATCAGCTCTGCAAATAGCAGTTTGGTGAATAGCAAAAGTATGGCTAGCAATATACTACATGTTGCATCAGCTCCAACACCGATTCGAAATAACCTATCTTATCTGTTGACGAATAGTACAAGCAGTATAGGGGATTCCTTCAACGATTTGGAAACCTTATTTTCCTATGATGACTATCTTAAATTTTTGGATATGTTTTTAGAGGAAGAGAAGGAAGAAGATACAAATGAGAATTCAGCAAATTATAACTCAAAAGATATTAATTATAATGCTGCGGTACTAAATCTTATAAATAATCAAAAGATAATTTGATTATTTGATTCATGACAAATGAATGGGTTTACCAATTCATTTTGTAGGAGGTTGATGGATGAAGCAGACATTTACAGCTGAGATTAAACAAGCTGGAGAAATTAATGGAGCTTATATTGAACCACCCTTTGATGTAGAAGAGGTATTCGGTGCAAAGAGGGTCAAGGTGCTTGCAACTTTTGATGGTGTAGAATATCGCGGTTCAATCGTACGTATGGGTGGCTGCTATATGTTAGGGCTTACCAAGGAAATCCGTAATCTAATCAGTAAGGATTTTGGTGATACGGTTAATGTAACAATTGAAAAGGATGTAGAAGATAGAATTATCGAATTACCCACTGATTTTTCAGAGGCGATTGATAATAATCCGGAAGCTAAAAAAACCTTTGAGAAGTTATCTTATACAGGAAAAAAAGATTATATAAAGTGGATCACGGATGCTAAGAAAGTGGAGACTAGACTTAACCGCATTGAAAAATCTTTAGAATTTCTGGCAGAAGGAAAAAAATTAAAATAATATGATAACATATTACAAATGAAATGTCGTAAACAAATATCGATTAGATTTAAGGGGAGTGTTATCCTTACCTTAGAGTTTTTCTGTAATATTATGCGTACAGTATCAATTACCTGCTTATACAATAAGCAGCTTTGGTACAATGGCGACAGAAAAATCTCTAAAGGTGATGATAATACTCCCTAAAGTTATATTATTATACTAGGTACATTTTTGGCTATTTAGTAAACATATTCAACGGTAACGGATGCTTCAATCTGCTTGCTGCCAGATTCAATTGGTGTAGTATAAGCTCCTTCTCTTAAGGCATAGGTTGGTGTG
>JAQUYQ010000263.1 GCA_028691795.1 Herbinix sp. | reverse complement strand
AAGGGATAATAAATGCAAACCCAAACGCCACTAAAGTCGGCAATACAAAGATTGGAAAATATCGTTTTAATGTCTTTTGCATAAGCTCTCTCCTATCAACTACCATTCTGTTTTTGAGTAGAAAGCGAGCAGTGGCATTGCCACTGCCCGCCATATAATTGCTATCTAACTATTATTCTGCAATTGCAGCTTTTTCGGTAGCCCATTCATCTACTACTAATTTTGTTACATCTGCCCATTCAATGCTTCCTGAAGCATACTCAAGTAATGCTGCACCGAAATCATCTTTGAACTGCTGGCTTGGGAATGTTGTAAAGTTCCAAGCTACAGATGTTTTAGAATCATCGGCCATGTATTTAAGAACTTCCTGTGCTAATGGATCGGTAGGTTTTTCATCATCACTAAATGTATTGAAAGGAGCAATAAATCCTAAGTCATTTGTTACAGCTGCTTTCCCTGTATCAGAGCTGAATAACCATTCAACAAAAGCGATGGATGCTGCCTGGTCTTCTGCGGAAGCCTGACTGTTGATTGAGAAGAAGTTCTCTGTTCCTGTACATAATCCTTGATTCTCTTCACCTTTTACACCTGTATAAATAGGAAGGAATTTCACATCTGTATCAGCTACTGTATTGCCTTCAACACCTGATATCTGTCCCCATCCCCAGTTACCATTCTGTACCATTGCAACCTGACCTAGAGCAAATTCAGACATCGAATCATCAACTGATTTACTTCCTAATAATCCGGGAGCGGTGCAAGAATTGTTAATATATAAGTCAAAGATATTTTTATAATTTTCTGAATATGTAAATTCTAAAGCATCTGTATCAGTTTCACCTTTTTCTTTATATTCATAGTATATCGGGATATTAGCTAAGTGAGTCTGCCATCTCCAGTCTTCACCAGGTGTAAGAGAGGTTGATGCGAATATTCCCTCAATACCTAGATCATCTTTTTTAGCTGTCATGTCTTCTACAACTGCTTTTAATGTAGCAAAGTTATTAATTTCCTCCATGGAGGCTGCTTTTGCTCCATCAAGTGCAAAATACTTATTCATAATCGCATTATTATAAATAATACCATATCCTTCAACTACATATGGGATACCATAAATTCCGCCATCATCTCCTGCTACAACAATACTCTTGTCAAGCAACCAGCTATAAAGTTCTGTATCTTTTAAATCTGCACAATAATCTTTCCAGTTCTGATATCCGATTGGTCCGTTAATTTGGAACAATGTAGGTGCATCTGTATTTGCAATTTCTGATTTTAATGTTTGTTCATATGTTCCACTAGCTGCAGTTACAACTTTAACCGGAACACCTGTTTCTTCTGTATACTGTGCTGCTAATTTCTGCCACACTTCGTCAACTTCAGGCTTGAAGTTCAAATAGTAAACCTGGCCTGCACCAGCTGCTGCTTTATCATCTGCAGGTGCTGTTTCATCTGCTGGAGTCGCCTCCTCTGCAGGTGCTTCTTCTGTTGTTGTATCGCCTGCAGAAGTCGATTCTGCTGTACTACCACATCCGGCTAACAATGTAGCCACCATGCTTACACACAATAATGCGCTTACAAGTTTCTTCTTCATAACTTTACCTCTCTTTTTATATGTTGTTTGGTTACCTAAATGTGCCTCCCTGTTTACATTACACATTTAGCGTTATGGAATTCATTTTGGTAACGTTTTCGGTATCGTTATCGGTAACGTTACCAATTCCTTGATTTAATACTAGCACATTGACTTATAAAATGCAATAGTCATTATGTTTTTATTTGTTTTTTGTATAGGTTACTCAAATATAAAGCATATTTTTTGTACTTTTTTAACAAATTCATGAAAGTATTTTATAATTTTATATAATAATTATCGTATGAATATCTATATGAAAATAAGTTTTAAAATATGAAAAACATTATTGAAAAAAGACCCACAAAAATTTGTGAGTCTTTCATAAGTCTTAATTCCTATTTCAATTTCCATATATCTCTATTATACTCTGCAATGGTACGGTCTGATGAAAAAAAACCAGCTTTTGCGATATTTACAAGCATCATTTTCTTCCATTTCTGTTGATCCTCATAATCTAAAAACATTCTGTCTTTTGTTGTAATATAATCCTCCAAATCAAGAAGTGTCATAAACCAGTCTTTGTTAATCAATTCCTTATATAATCTTTCAAGGTTTTCTTTGTGACCGACTTTTATAGCTTCATCTCCGATAATGAAATCTACTGCTTCCTTTATCATTGGACTTTTCTCATAATAATCTTTTGAAACATAATCAGCCTCTACATAATGTTTAATTACGGTATCGCTATCCTGTCCAAAGATATAAATATTATCATCTCCAACCAATTCATGAATTTCAACATTTGCTCCATCACTCGTACCAAGTGTAACTGCACCATTCAACATGAATTTCATATTGCCGGTTCCTGATGCCTCTTTCGATGATAATGAGATTTGTTCCGATACATCGCAAGCAGGTATTAATTTTTCTGCATAGCTAACATTGTAATTTTCAACCATAACTACTTTCATGTACGGACTGACATCTTTATCATGATTAATAATTTCTGATAATACAAGTAAAAGATGAATAATATCTTGTGCAATGACATAAGCCGGTGCAGCTTTTGCCCCGAAAATAAATGTAATTGGTGTTGTAGGTCTTTTTCCGGATTTAATCTCTAAATACTTATGAATGATATAAAGTGCAT
>JAQUYQ010000262.1 GCA_028691795.1 Herbinix sp. | reverse complement strand
ATAAAAAAATTGCGAGAACTCTCACAAACACCAATTATTGTAATATCTGCCCGTGGACATGATCGAGAAAAAGTAGAAGCATTGGATGCTGGTGCAGATGATTATCTTACAAAACCATTTAGTGTATCTGAATTGCTTGCAAGAATCCGAGTAATATTAAGACATAAAATGACAGATAGTGCACTTACGAAGGCACAGGATTTCATATTTAAAGTAAAAGAACTGACAATTGATACAGATAAGTTGCGAGTATGGCTTGGCGATCAGGAAATTAGATTTACACCGAATGAATACAAGGTACTTATTCTTTTAGCAGGAAATCAGGGAAAAGTGCTTACCCACAGATTTATTACCGAAAAAATATGGGGGGGAATGCTGGCAGAAGATGTGCAGTCATTACGTGTCTGCATGGGAAATATAAGGAGAAAATTAGGGGAAGATCCTTCACAACCAAAGTATATAATAACAGAAATCGGTGTAGGTTATCGGTTAGTAGATGAATAAGGAGTTGTTCAAAACAGTAGTAAAAGCTGTTTTGAACAACTCCTTATTCATTACAAAAACATTATAAAAATAGATAGAATCATTATACAAAACTTATAGGAATAGATTTATGCTAAGGGTAAATAAGAGGAGGTAACAAAATGGAAAAGAAAAGAAATAATAAAAAAGAGTTTAGTCAGCTAATTATAAAAGCAGTAGAAGGGCTTCGCAAGCGTGAATTTGAGAAATCCTATCAGGTAATCATAGAGAGTCTAGAAGAAAATCCCAATGCACCGGAGCCACAAAATCTGCTCGGAATTTGGCAGGAACTGCAAGGAAATGATGATATGGCAAGAAAACATTATAGAGCGGCATATGCACTTGATCCAACATACAAACCAGCGAGTGAGAATTTGGAACGGTTGTGTGAACCGTTAATAGAAAATAGAGAGCGAATTGATTTTGATAAAATCAATTAAAATAATATGGAGGAATTACTATGTATATTATAATAATCGGATGTGGTAGGCTTGGCAGCAATTTGGCCAAAGAATTTGCAGATGAAGGAAATGATGTCTGTGTTATGGATCGCAATGGTGACCGACTAAATGCACTAGGAAGCGGTTTCAACGGACAAATGGTAAGAGGAATAGAATTTGACAGTGACAATTTAATTGAAGCAGGAATTGAGCAAGCAGAAGCACTCTTGGCGGTAACGCCCGATGATAACATTAATATTACGGTAGCGCTTATAGCAGAAAAAATATTTCGGGTGCCCAAGATTATTGCACGTGTAAATAACCCCAGTAAAAAATTTATTTATAAAGAATTGGGAATTGATACCATTAATCCAATTCAATACGAGATAGAAATATTAAAGAGTAAAATGGTGGTTAAAAGCATTGATATTGTTTCCACCTTGGATGACCGTTTTGAAATTATTGAAATACCTGTATCAAAGGGAAAAACAATTCGGGTAAAAGATGTGGAAGAAAAATATGATTGTATTATTTCTGGAATTATAAAGGGCAGTGTTGCAAGGCTTCCACAAAAGAACGAAGAGATTCATGAAGGTGATAGAATTATTTGTACCATTGAAAAAAAAGATACGGGACGGCTCATTAATTTGTTGAGTAGGGAGGCGTTACTATGAAAGCAATCGTAATTGGTGGTGGAAAAGTTGGATATAATCTCTTGAAAACACTAAGAGATAGAGGATGTCAGGTATCTCTAATTGAAAGGGATAAAAATACTTGTATGAGGATTGCAGATGATATCAAAGCAGATGTAATCTGGGGGGATGGAACGGATTTAGAAGTACTAAAGGATGCAGGAATAGATGAGGCAGAAATTGTTGCGGCGGTTACTGGTACAGATGAAGAAAATTTGGTAATCTGCCAAATTGCAAAATTATGCTTTCATACCAAAAGAACCATTGCACGAATCAATAATCCCAAAAATAACATTATGTTTAAAAAGCTTGGAATTGATAATACCGTATGCAGTACAGAGGTAATTGCAAGTTTGATAGAATATACACTAAACAATGATGATTATAGAATTATCAGTACGTTTGAAAAGGGTGCTATGATTTTAGCTGAAATTGTAATAAAAGAACATAGCACATGGCATAATAAAATAATTCGTGAACTTGTGTTACCCAAAGAATGTGTTATTGTATCCATAATTCGAGGAGAAAAAGTAATATACCCAAGAGGAGATACAAAAATCTTTGATGGTGATAGAGTTCTAATTATCAGTAACCATGGGGAACTAACAAAATTAGTTGCGGGACTATATGCCGGAGGACATGAAAATGAAATTAACCGGAAGTGAATTAAAAGGAATTGTATATGAAGTAGCGATAGTAACGTTATACCTAGGGGCGTTGTATCTGGTAACAATTATAATAATGGGGTGAAATTATGAATAAGTTAAAAAGTAGTATGAATAATTTGCGTATTATTAGCTATTATACCGGATATATTATACTTATTATTGCTGGCCTTATGGCTATTCCGATGATTACCTCGTTCGTTTTTGCTGAGTGGAACCCATTGATTGATTTTATCATAAGCAGTGCAGCAGCAATAATTGTAGGGACAACTTTAATGCTATTTGGCATGAAGGCGAAAGCTAATAATGAAACGATTCAATGGAAACAAGGGTTTACGATTGCAGCGTTATCCTGGGTTCTCTTAATGGTTTTATGTGCACTTCCCTACAAATTGAGTGGAAATATTGGATCGATGCTAGATGCGTG
>JAQUYQ010000069.1 GCA_028691795.1 Herbinix sp. | reverse complement strand
AATGGGGCACCGCTTTTGCTTTGCAATGAAATCGTTACAACCAAACAGGGGCTACCGCTCTTCTGTATACGACAGTTTATTGCCGGTGAGCGCGTTCGCTTTACAACCATGGAATAATGGTAAAGAAGGAGGCATTATCATGAAATTTTCTTTTTTAACTTATCAATTCTGTCGGTATCCACTTAAAAAGTGCTTTGAATTGGCAAATCGATACTCATTTGAAGGTGTAGAAGTATGGGGGGCTCGTCCGCATGCCTATGCCTATGATGTGACCCCGAATACGATTAGTCAGATTTCACAATGGAAAAAAGAATATAATGTAGAAGTGTCTATGTTTACCCCTGAGATTCTGGCCTATCCATACAGTTTAACTTCACCACTTCAGGCCGAATACAAGGAAACTATTGATTATTTACTGAAAAGCCTGGAAGTTGCTGCCGGTATGGAAGCTCCTTACATGCAGGTTACATGTCCTCATCCCGGATATGACCGCGATATGGATCAAGTGTATGGCAGTGTTGTTTCTGCATTACAAGAAATATCACTTCGTGCAAAAGAATTGGGTGTTACAATCGTGATGGAAGCTCTGTCTCCCTCCGAAGGTAATTTATTGACCACAGCATGCGATCTGAAAAAAATTATTAGAGATGTCGGATGCTCCGCATTTAAGGGGATGTTGGATGTGGTTCCTCCCGTGATTGCAAACGAACCTTTTTCTGAGTACTTTGACCTATTAAGCAAAGACATGGCTTATATCCATATCTGCAACAGCGATGGGAAAACCGAGTTCCACTCTCAGCTAGATGATGGATGCATTCCATTTATTGATATGTTCCAGATTTTCAAAAACTATAACTATACCGGATGGTGTTCTATTGAACTTCTCAATCCATACTTTAAAGATCCTGAATTGTATTTGGCCCAAAGTGCCAGGTTACTCCGAAAAGTTTGTAAGGAGTTATCGATTTAATTAAAATTGTACATAAAGGAGTTCTAAATTTTATATGAGCTAATCTCACGTTTGGCAGCTACAAATAACAAAAAGCTTGGGAACCCTTGACAATAGGGTAACCCAAGCTTTGATTTTATAGCAAAATCTTCTGTACTTTAAATACTTTTGTACTTTAAAATCTTCTGTACTTTAAAATCTTTTGTACCTTAAATCTTCTGTATATTAAAATCTTCTGTACTTCAAAATCTTTCGTACCTTAAATCCTTAGTAGATTAAGCTTTTCTCTTTCCTCATTAGAATTGGCTTATCTATGCAATAAACCCGCGGCTCCTATTACTAGGATCGATGTAAGTCTCATTTAGTGTTCCCTTACCGTAGGTTAAGCCCGCGTAGAGCTGTTGTGTATTGCGCATCATCGGACCGCTTTTATCTTCCCTGCTGACACCTTGAAAGCCAATTAAAAGCTTATTCAGTACCGATACGGCACTGTCCAGAGAAACTGGGTTTCTCTTAATGATGGCTGTAATAATTCTTTTATTAACATATAGATAAAGACTAATTAAGTCATAGGATATATTGTAATGATAATCTAAAGGTACTATCAGTTCATTAACATATTTCTGGGCCTTTTTAAGTTCTCGGTCGAATACCGCCAAGTCACCCATTTCATAGGCTTCCTTCGCTTCCGCGATTTCTGTAAGTATCATTTCATATAATATAACGATGAGTTCGCTTTTTGAAGCCTGCGTAACTCTAGTCGCAAAAGCCTGAACTGTTTCTCTTTTCATATTAATCTCCATTCTGCCGAAATACCGCGAATTTGGGCGTCAGCACAAATTCGCCGTGTGAATTGCACTTTATATTTCACAATATCCTTTTGCGGGATATTACTGCTGTAATAAAGATAAGATTGCTTGTGGTCTCTGGTTCGCCTGTGCGAGCATGGAAGTACCTGCCTGAGACAATACATTTTTCTGTGTGTAGTTCGCCATTTCCTCTGCCATATCTACGTCTTCAATACGGGAGAGTGATTCGGTCATGTTCTCAGAAGTAACATCCAGGTTGGAAATGGAATGTTCCAGTCGGTTCTGGTAAGCGCCTAACTTGGAACGGATTGCGGATACCGTATCAACTGCTTTATCAAGTAGAGTAATAGCTTCCTGGGCCCCATCCGCTGTACCAATATTAATTTTATCAATACCAAGTGTTGCTGGCGTTACCTGTGGGATTCTAACAGCCATCGTCTGACCCTCATTCGCACCAATCTGTAAATCCATTGGACCAGCATCCAATACGGATACCGTAATATTTGCAGTTGTCCCACCTGTCGGATCAGCAGGTGTTGTATTGCCTATTGTTGTATCCTCAAATTCTGTTTGAACCGTACCCGGCGCAACCTCAAAAACCATACTGAAATTATTGCTGTCCGATACAGTTACTTTATTACCGTTAACGGATACTGTTGCGGTATTATTAAACAAAGAGACTGGATCCGTTGAATTAAGTGTTAGTGATGCGGTTGCATCAATGCCTGTTGCACTAGCGCCATCTATGGTTAGTCCTAATAAATCGCAAAGAGATGCGCTATCACAATAAATATCAATATTTTGGCCTGATCCATAGTTCTGACTTACAAATACAAGGCTATCCCCTTCTTCTAATTGCTTACTCGTATATCCTGCCATATCCAGATTATCTGTTGTAGATGGAGTTAAGCCTGCTGAATCTACAGCAAATACATTGATACTTACATTGTCGCAGGCATCTCTGACTTTCTCAAATACTTCATCAACAGTGTCTCCTGCCTTTATTGTTATCGATTCCCCATTAATATTAATGGAACCTGCTTCATCATTAGTAATCACTCTTTCCGTCGTGGTTCCTGTAAATGAAGTGGCTGCACCAACAATAACTGCCTGTCTTGCATCTTGTGTAATATCAATTTTATAATCACCTACCGCAACCGTATCGGATAAGGATACTAAGTTTACTTTGTTATCACTTGAATATGACTTTCTATCAATATTTCCGTCTAACAGAGTCATGGTATTAAATTCTGTCGTATCAGAAATACGTGTTATTTCCTCGTTTAACTGATCAATTTCAGTTTGTATCGCAACACGGTCATCGGTTGTGTAGGTACCATTTGCTGATTGTACAGCAAGCTCTCTCATTCTTTGGAGCATGGATTCAACTTCTACCAAAGCACCTTCTGCTGTCTGTATAACAGAAATACCATCCGAAGCATTTCTAGAGGCCTGATCAAGGCCGGCTATCTGAGTTCTCATTTTCTCGGAAATTGCTAGGCCTGCGGAGTCATCTGCCGCACTGTTAATTCGATAACCTGAGGATAGTTTCTCCAAGCTCGCATCTAATGCTTTGCCTGTTCTGGATAACTGGTTGTTTGCTTTTAAAGCTGAAATGTTATGGTTGATTCTCATTAAGTATCACCTAATCCCTTTCTTTTAGCAGCCATCCCCCTCCGTGTAATGATGGTTCGCACGTTCTATTCCTTTAAAAAATATTGTTTATATATCAGCAACCTCCGTGTGGCCGAAATACATCCATTTATGAAACAGCCTGTTCTAAATCAGATCCGCTGTTTTCTGCTCTTCGTACCGTTTGAACGACAGCTTTCGCTATCCTATATAAAATCCGCTCGGTATCATTAGTAACAAAAGAGCTCTGTAACTCATTATTCAAATTTTGATAACTGTAGTTGTCATTCTCCCTGCGTTGTACACCAAAATCCATTTGCTTTATAATTACGTTGTTTTCCTGCGCAGCATTTTCTATTTCCACTGTACTACTTTGCAGCTGCTCTAATCCGTCTTTATTATCACTGCAAAAGAACCCCTTCAACACCTGATCCTTTAATATAAATTCTGCTTTTACATTACCAAGCTGCTCGGACCAAACATTAACCGATACCTTTCCGGCTGTTTCCGTTCCTCTTACGATAGTCAGGTTCATATTTGTAATTCCCTTGTTGGTCTCAATCGGTATTTGGTAAAATTCTTTTTGGGCAAGCGTTTTTATAAATGTCATCTGCTGCCCCAGGCTTTTTAACTCGGCAAGCTTTCTGCTATCAATCGTCTCTGCTGAACAAGCCTGGCTAAGAGCCGCCTTTGCATCCGTTTCACATTGCTCGTAAACTTTCTCCATCTTATGCTTATCAATTAATGTATCGGATAAATCATTCATTTCCTTAAGACTATTTTCCGAATTTTCGACGATATTTTCTTTTTTATTATATAAAAGCTTTTTAATCGGCGATTCACCGTTACTTAAAATGTGATTTGCCAACATGATATTAAGTGATGTACTGGGTATCCTAAAATCATTTAAGAATCGGATTGATTGCTCGCAGTTCTTACTAAGCTCCCTTATTTCCTGTACTTTGTCTGAATATGCCTTATCTTCACTGGTCTGCAAATTATCCGTATTGCGAAGCTCTTCCAACAGTTTCTCAATAGGAACCTCCTTAATTGTATCCCAGATACCCCTTTTCGAGGATAACAAAGGCACCCCAGCTGAATTTTGACTGTCTGTAACATTGGTCTGAGATAAACTGCTGCCTGTCTCCATCAACTTTTCGGGGGATAACTCGTCCTTGATTTGCTTTAATATACGGTTAAGGTATTCTGTCTGTTCTTTCGCAGAATCATTTTGATTAGATTGATTGGAAAATGAACTCAATTGCTCTGCAATTGTCTCTTTATTATGGGTAATGCTCTGCAGTGTTCCGAATTCATCATTAACAATCGCGTCAATGCTTCCTTTTTTACTTGTCTGTACTGCAGTTAATAAACTACCCAAGGTCACCTCTCGGTCAGCTTTGATTACTGCTCCAAGAGCTGCTCCGTCTGATTTATCAACATTATATAGAAGACGGTATATTCCGATATAAGCTTTTCTCTCCTCGCCTGTTATACCCTTCTCTTTTTCTAATTTGTTCAGATATGTACTATATTTATCTTCAGAGGTAATGCCCTGTTCTTCTTTCATTTTATCAATTGAACTGTTTAGTTCATTAATTGGCATCTCCATTGGGTTTATTCCATCCTTGATCATTCGGACAGTTACTGCCGGATGCAGGTTTTGTATCATCGTTGATACCTGCTGGTCGTAAGCTTTAACCTGATTAATGGACTCTTTGGTGATCTCCATCTGGTTATAGCCAAGTATCCGGATGGCTCTTCTATTTTGCTCGGTATTATCAAGGTCCATCTGTGAAAGTAGTGAATCTGCATTGGCAAAGGCCTTCTTAATCGAATCTTTGTATTCACTGTTTGGTACAGTTGCTAAGGTCTCATATGCCGTACCTGCCTTAGTATAATCTGCCTGCAATTTACTGCCTTCCGTAAGAAGACCTGTAATCGTCTGGATGTTTCGGGTAGATAGCGTATTGCCAAGTACGCCGCAGGGAATATTTTTTAATAGTTCAATACTTTGCGTCGTTTCTTTTAAAGTTTGGATGTATTGCTCTGACGCTTCTGTATCTGCCTCTTTAAAAAGATTTTTATAATAATTATCTTCTAAATCTTTCAGTGCCTCGACAACCTTGCCAAGCTGTTCTGTCTCAATAGAAAATCCTTTTTTCTCAAGCTGGTTGGCTGCTTCCAAGGTCATCTTAAGACGAATCTCCTCCAGTTGCCTCTTCGCTTTCAGCTCTTCATATTGATACTCCTTTACTCCTGCTGCATCTATATCCGAATTTTCCAAATCAGAATTCTCTGCATCAGGATCAATCGCCTTCTCTGTATTACTTTTATCGAAAGCCCCAACCTCCTCGGTTTGTGCTTTTTTCCCGGATGATAGGCTCTCTTCAATAGTAACCAACTTTTTGATTGTAATTCCCTTATCTTCCTTCACTGCCTGGTCTATGGCATCTTCACTAATTGCATTGATATCTGCCATAATTTGCTCTGTAGAGGTACCCACCTTGAATAATAAAGATACATCCTTGGGATTCGTACCATTTTTCATGCCGGAAATCATTTTATTTAATAGCGTGTCCTTATCCGAGTCTGACTTTATCTCCTCTAAGTTTTTCTTATAGGTAAAGGTTTCCAAAGTAAGGGGGATCTGATTCTCAATCAGCCATTTTGCATCTTCTAAATTATCTTCATTCACCTCATAGCCTGCGGACTTAATCACTTCTTTCACTTGATTTTCAAGCTCGTTCCATGCATTCTCTGACAGCTTGGGTGTATTCTTCAAGTTTTGGGCACTTCCACTATAGCATGCTTTATATATGTTTTCCACCGAAGGCTCTGCATCGGTAGAAATTAAATACTGCATTGCCTTATCATCCATTTTTGATAGGGATGTGACTAATTCTAAAGCTTTAGAAAGCTTTGTAAGGTTTTCTGAAGTGACCGGGAGATTTTCCTTCTTTAGCCGGTCTTCTAAAGCTGTTTCATCAAGGGAAGCCATCGTTTCTGTCTTGCTTTGATTGGTTCCCCCCACTTCTGATTTTACTCTGTTTAATGCTTCATATAAACCATCTATGGTATAACCTTCTATTGGAAAGCCCTCTTCTTCAAGATGCTTGCAGTCAAGTTCAGTAAGCTTGGAATTAATCTCGTCTAGTTTACTATGGGTATCCTTGTATTGAATTTCTCTGCTAACCCGTTTTGCGGCCTTCTCTTTTTGGTCAAGAATTGAATCCCAATCCGATTTCCTTGTCACAGTTGCTTTAAAAGTCTTCTGCGAGTTGTCAAATTTATCCTCCAAAAGACGAAGTTCTATTTCTGTATCAGTAGCCTTCACCACTTCGAAATTTTTCACATCACCTGGTTTTGCATCGCTTAGTATACTTTTTGAAGCCGTAATCTCTTGCCCGCTAAAATTAAGAGTAACCTGTTTATCAACTGCGGTAACTACACCGGTTATCCGCTGCCCTTTTTTAAGAAAGGATAGGCCTTTGTCCTGTTTATTATTTTCTATTGTAACCTGGTTTGATGACAACTTTTCCGCCTTTGTTCCAAGCCTTGTTTCTGTTGCAAAACTACAATTCATCTTAACCCCTTGCCCTTCACTTTTACACCCTTACAATCATTTTATATTACTGGTAATATTTCGGCCAATTTAGGGAAAAACTTAACCATTAACATCTGCCTTACCGTTGGCATTTTATTGAAGTTCTATCGCATTCCTTCTTTATCGTTCAAAAAATAAGTGGTACTACTTCTTTTGGCGCACTTAATCGAATAAACATGAAATAAAAAGTATTTTACATCCTTCAAAGTAGCTAGAAGTATAGCAAATCATAAAGGAGGTCATTATGCATAAAAAAACATTAAAGCTGGTAACAATACTTATTGCCTTCCTGTGCCTTGTATCAATAGGCTGGGCCTGTAGTAGGCAGTCAAAGCGTGATCTGGTACAAAATAATTTTGATGTCTTTATGAATACTTTATTTGTAGAGGAAGTTCAGACGGATTCTTTAACCTTAAATTATTCCCTAGCATATCCTGAAAACTATGGGATTAAAGATGGCGAAGCCACACTTGGTGAGTATAGCATAAGCAGTATGAAGGAGGAATTATTCTCTTCCGAGAATTATTTAAGCCGCCTGCTATCGTTTGATTATAATTTATTAGATTCAGATCAGCAGCTTACTTATGATATTGTAAAGAATTATTTCGAGCAAGACCTGGAATTTGGTGATTTTATGTATTACTCGGAATGTCTTGGTCCAACTACTGGTATTCAAGCACAACTACCTATTTTACTGGCAGAATACAGCTTTTATGATAAAGCAGATATTGACGAATATTTAAAACTTTTGCCCTGTGTTGAGGACTATTTTAAGGAAATCATTCAATATGAAAAAGAAAAGTCAGAACGCGGGTTATTTATGAGTGATAATGTCGCAACGCGCATTATTGATCAGTGTAAGTCATTTATTAATTCCTCGGATGATAATTTTTTAATTCAATATTTTGATGAGAAAATTTCAGATTTTGAAGAGCTCACTAAGGAAGAAATCACTTATTATAAAGCGCTAAATAAGGAGGCCGTATTATGTTATGTGGTTCCCGCTTACAAAGAGCTGATTGATGCATTAACCGAGCTTTTGGGAACCGGCACCAATAAAGCCGGGTTATATTATTATCCGGAAGGTCAGGCTTATTACGAATGTCTTTCCAAGTATAAAACAGGTTCAGATAAGAGTATGGCGGAAATGATTCAAATGCTGGAAATAGCAATAGGAGATGGTGTTTCGGATATTACGGCACTAACTCAGTCCGATTCCTCCCTTGTTGATAAATATCTTTCCTTTTCCTCCTTTCCAATAACAAATCCGACCGATATTCTAGCCGACTTAAAGAAAGATATTGCATACGATTTCCCTACTGCCGTTCCTGTAAACTGTGAAATCAAGTATGTGCCTGCCTCTTTAGCTGATTATCTTAGCCCTGCCATGTATCTGGTTCCACCAATTGACAGTTATAAGAATAATAATATTTATATTAATGGAAATAATAAAAAGACTTTATCGATGATTTATACCACCGTAGCACATGAGGGTTATCCCGGACATTTATATCAATGTGTTTATTTTCGAAATCAGAATCCATCTCCAATCCGTAATATTCTTAATTTTGTGGGGTATGATGAAGGTTGGGCTACCTATGTTGAAATGTATTCCTATCATCTTGCCGGTATCGATGATAATCTTGCAGATTTTTTAGAGACGAATAACATGGTTATTCTATGTATGTATGCCCGTGCAGATATTGGAATCCATTATGAGGGTTGGACCAAAACAGAAGTAGTTAACTATATTAAACAATACATCGGGGACGAAGAAATTGCTGGCTCAATCTATGATACCCTGTTGGAAGAACCTGCGATTTATCTTCCATATGCTGTTGGTTATCTGGAAATTAAGGAATTAAGGGAAAAAGCCGAGCAGGAACTTGGTGATGCTTTTGTTGCCAAGGATTTTCATGAGTTTCTGCTGGATATCGGCCCTGCTCAATTTGGTATCATTGAAGATTATATGGACATTTGGGTTAAGAACCAGAAGAAATAAATTTCTAAGTTTACCGTTTTTAGCTATTTTTCTAATTGACATTTACAAAGACAAGATATATACTTATTGTGGCAGACAATTGATTGTATACAATTATACAATTATTGTTTAATAGATAAATATAAAAAATACAAAGTAGGAGGATTTTACATGTCAACAAAAGCATATTTTAAACGTGATGAAATTGGCGCAAACAAACCCGGCTTTTCAAAAACCCGTTCTATTATTGAGGCTGCTTTCTACGGTAATAATGTTCTTAAAGTAAATACCTTAAGAGAAGCTTATGAACTTGCTAAAAATTCACCCGGTACAGTAGTTACTGATATGCCTGTATACCGCGGAGAAGAATTTGGTCTTGAAAAAGATGCAAAAGTATTATTATTCAACGACGGTTTTGTTACAGGTCGTGCTGCTGCTGCCAGAAAAATTACAGGCGAGCCTGGCGTAGATACCGAAAACCTTAATAGCAAGGTTATGGATGCAATCTATGATACAAGATATTCTACTTTATATCATGCAGAGGTATTTATCGGATTAGATCCTGAATTCATGGTTAAAGCTCACTTATTAATTCCGGAAGGCGAAGAAAACCTCCTTTACTCTTGGATGCTTAACTTCCAGTATATGTCCGATGAGTATGTAAGAATGTACAAAGCATCCAGACCAATCGGTGATGAATGCGATATTTACATCTTCTCCAATCCTCAGTGGAAACATGCGGAACATCCTATGGGCTTAACCTATTTTAATACAACAACTAACTGCGCTGCTCTTCTTGGTATGAGATACTTTGGCGAGCATAAGAAGGGTACTCTTACTATTGCTTGGGCAATTGCTAACCGTAACGGATATGCTTCCTGCCATGGTGGTGAGAAGAGATATAACCTTGCTGGTGGAAAGTCCTATGTTGCTGCAGTATTCGGTCTTTCCGGATCCGGTAAATCCACTATTACTCATGCAAAACATGGTGGCAAATACGATGTAACCGTTCTTCATGATGATGCATTTATCATCGACACAAACACCGGTTCTTCCATCGCTATGGAGCCTACCTATTTCGATAAGACACAGGATTATCCTACAAACTGTGAAGATAATAAATATTTATTAACCGCTCAGAACTGCTCCGCTACTATGGATGATGAAGGCAAGGTTGTTCTTGTAACCGAAGATATCCGTAATGGTAACGGCCGTGCAATCAAATCTAAGTTATGGTCTCCGAACCGTGTAGATAAGATTCCTGAGGCAGTTAACGCTATCTTCTGGATTATGAAAGATCCTACTATTCCTCCTGTTGTCAAATTAAAGGGTGCTTCCCTTGCTTCTGTAATGGGTGCTACTCTTGCTACTAAGAGAACTACTGCTGAGCGTCTTGCTCCTGGCGTAGATCCTAATGCATTAGTTGTTGAGCCTTATGCAAATCCTTTCCGTACTTATCCTTTGGTAAATGATTATGAGAAGTTCAAGAAACTCGTTGCAGAGAAGAATGTAGACTGCTATATCATCAATACTGGTGATTTCATGGGCAAGAAGGTTCAGCCTAAGGATACTTTAGGAGTTATCGAAGCTATCGTAGAAGGCAAGACCAATTTCAAACAATGGGGTCCTTTCGAAGATATCGAAATCTTTGAGTGGGAAGGCTTTGTTCCTAACTTAGATGATGCAGATTACAAATCCCAGTTAGTTGCTAGAATGAAGGACAGAATTGAATTCGTACAATCAAGAGATACCGAAAAAGGTGGCTTTGACAAACTTCCTACGGAAGCTTTAGACGCACTTAAGAAGGTAGTTTCTGAAATAGAATAATATTAATGTTCATTTCAAAGGAAGAATTGGCTTGCCAGTTCTTCCTTTTTTATATCAACAAAATTATATTTAATAAAAGCAGCATATCAGAACCGTTAACTTATCTGATATGCCGCTTTTTGTTTTCTTTAACTGGGATAAATCGGATGATGAATCATTGCTATTTTACAATAACTGTATAAGTTACCGAATGGCAGCCATAGGTAATAGTCAGCTTAGCCTTACCTGCCTTTCTGGCAGTAATCTTTCCTTTCGTGACCGTAAATATATTTTTGTTAGAAGTATTATAGGTAACATTTGCATCTGTCGTTTTGATTCCAGAAATTTTACCGGTATCTCCATCTTTTAATAAAACAGAATTAATCCCTACTATCTCTCCTTTACTGATTGAAGCTATATTCTTAGCATCCGTACTGCTTAAACTAATTGAATCAATCCTCTTTGCCTCTTTCTCAACGTCGGTAGCAGATAAACATTTACTATAAATCTTCAATTCGTCAATTGCTCCGTTGATAAAGTTATTTCCATCATAGCCAATCAATAAATCTCCTGATGCATTAGCAATATTAATTAAATCAGATTTATCCGATTTGCTTTGTAATGTACCGTTTAAATAGAACTTCATCTGTCCTTCTTGATAAGTGTAGGTGTAATGAACCCAATTGTTACTTTTAATCTTTATATCATCATAAGAAAAATCAAATTGCAATCCCTGCCCTTCAGCCGGTACCCACTCGCCAGGATCATATACTCTGGTATTCATTCTCACACTAGTACCTTCCCCTTTACCCCAGGTATCGATATATGTTCTGTAGGTCCAATCATTATCATTATCATCTGTATAAGAAGGATTTTGCCGATATAATATTGGATATTCGCCATCAGTGTTTATCTTTAGCCAAAACGAAACTGTAAACTGCGTTTCAAGATTTAACTGATCCCCACCAGGTACAAGGATGTAATTTCCCTTAGACATAGTAATAGCTTTGCCATTCTTACCAATGGTATATTTAGTAGTACCACCAACTGCAACTTTTTCTGCTTCATTCTTAAATTCCGATGCATCCTTCAAATTATTATCGAAAGCATAATATGCAACTAACTGCTTCGTAGGTTCTACTAATTCCTTATTCTCTGCAAGTCCTTTATCATATAATTCATTTACTTCATCATAAGATAACGTTTTAGTATATATTCTTAAATCGTCCACTGCGCCCTTAAAGAATTTATCCAGCTTACCATCTACACCTATGTACAACTCATCACTATTAAATGTAATACCGTCGGTGTAATTACTCTGAGTTAAAAGTTGATTGTCATGGTATATCTTAACACGTTTTCCGTCGTAAGTAACCGTAAGTAAGAACCATTCTTCTCCCTCAACATACTTACCTCTGGTACTAGAGCTGCCTTCTGTAATATATGCCGGATCTCGACTGATGTCTTCAAAATCATTACTTAGATTTATTATCGGTTCACAATTATCAAACTTAACTTGATATGGATCCGTCCAATAACGGTCATCATTTTTATCCCAACCAATACTTTTTCCTTTATCAAGTAGATACTTCTCATCATCTTGCGAATCCCCAAGATTAACCCATGCAGATATTGTAAAGTTATCATTGTTGTCGTCCCAGGAATTTCCCAGGTTAAGTATGGAATCCTTTACATACAGATAGGTATCCTTGCCATTAAAAACAGCTGCTTTTCCAAAAACACCTTCCGTATACGTTAACTGTTTTGCACCTAATTCTGTCGTCATACCG
>JAQUYQ010000261.1 GCA_028691795.1 Herbinix sp. | reverse complement strand
TGTTATCTGTGATGATAGCAAGTACGCTGGAAGCTAAAAAACAGTCATGTTTAGAATGTCTTATAGGCTGACAAATATCCGAAAGTACGGCTCGTAAATTATAGGGTTTCAAATTAAGAAGAAACTCGCCCCCATGTGGGGTGCTGTCGTTGAATTACATATACTGCGGTGGAATTCAACTGAAAACCGTAAAGGTTGAAGGCTTTTAATATTAGAATCACACTGATTAAAAGTGGCGGTCGGGTTAAAGGATGGAGCTAAAACTGTTATGTAAAGCTAAAATGATGGGAACAAGGGAACTGCAATAGGATGCGTTTAAGACGCAATGGGTGGTATTCCAGTCCTAGTCAATAGGAAATGATTGGCGAAATTGCAGGGCAGCACCCCGTAGTAGTGATGAAATCTCTGTAATGGTGGTGGAGCGAAGGGGCATAGTTTATACAGTGAAAATATGTTAACAGTCTGTCGAGGAAGCCGTAGGCCAAACTGACTAAAACCATAAATACCAAATCCAAAGGAGGCGGTGACAATGGCACAACAATTTGACTACCTAGAATCTGAATCAGAACTGCGAAAAATACTAGATGAATTATATAATATCTCGAAATCAGCAAAAATAGAAGGTAGAAGACCAAATATTAAAGGCTTAGTTGAAATAATGGCATCTGAAATAACAATAGTTACTGCAATACACAATATTAAGTCTAACAAAGGCAGTAAAACACCTGGGATTGATTCAAAAACAATGCAGAAGGATTATTTAGAAAAAACCTATGAATGGGTTATAGAAGATATTCAAAATGCATTTAAAAAATTTATTCCACAAAAAATTAAACGGAAGTATATTGAGAAACCAGAAAAAATTGAAAAACGACCATTGGGTATATCTTCTATACGAGATAGAATTGTACAAGAGTGCATAAGAATAGTACTTGAGCCAATTCTTGAAGCACAATTCTTTAATCATTCATATGGGTTTAGAACTATGAGAGATGCACAAATGGCAATGCAAAGATTGACTGATTTAGTTCATAAAACAGGATATTATTGGGTAATAGAAGGAGATATAAGTAAATGCTTTGATAAAATAAATCATGGTATGCTAATAAAGCGATTATATCATATGGGAATTAAAGATAGACGAGTACTTCAGATTATTAAAGTTATGCTTAAAGCAGGTATCGCTAGCGAATGCGAGATTAATAAAGATGGTACCCAACAGGGTTCAATAATTTCTCCGATACTGGCGAATGCCTATATGGATAAATTTGATGAATGGCTGTCTAATCAATGGGAGAATAAATCAACCAAATTTAATTACTCTATCCAATGGGGGAAAATGTCTGCACTGCGAAACAGGACAAACTTAATACCGGCATACCTGGTAAGATATGCAGATGATTTCTGTGTTATAACAGACAGCAGTAAACATGCGGAATTTCTGAAAAGCAAAATACAGGAATTTTTATATGACAATATGAAACTAAACCTATCAAATGAAAAAACATTAATAACTGATATACGTAAGAATTATATACATCTTCTGGGATACGAATACAAGGTGGTTAAAGGAAAAGCAAAAAAAGGCTACATAACAAGAACAATTCCCGACCGGAATCGTTTGAAATCTAAAGTCGACTCTATATGTGATGAAATAAAAAACATTTATGTGCATTCTAGCAGGGAACAGGTTATTCATAATATAAATCTAATAAATAGCAAAATAAGAGGATTAATTAATTACTATAGCAATTGTTCATGGATAAATATAGCAATGCAAAAATTTGCTCATAGAATATCCATTGTTGCCAGCAGAAGATTAAAAGAATATAACGGTACATGGATACCTGCTAAGGAAACTCAAAATCTTAGTAATATTCACTTAGATTACAAACAAAAAATTCCTTCAATAAAATATGGAGATATTTACGTAGGTGTAACCAGCTTAGCATTCTGTAAATGGGAAAGAATTTTTCAGAAAAATCAAAAGGAAAATCCTTTTACAGAAATAGGTCGACAAATATATTTTAAACGAACAAAGAAAAAAAGGAAAAATGCAAGACTTGATGAAATATTAAATGAGAAAACATCTATGCTAATAAGCTACGGTTTGATTGACAAAAACTACAATTTTGAATATTACATGAACCGTGCTTACGCATTGAATCGGGACAAATTAAAATGCAGGTGCTGTGGGAAATGGCTGTATACTGATACATTGTATACACATAGAATAAATCCACACCTACCAATAAATAAATTGAATAAAGTATCAAATCTTGCATCAATGGATAAAAAGTGCTTTGAATTAGTTAGAAACACAAATACTGAAATTAACCACTTAGAAATAAGAGTACGCAAGAAAATAGAAAAATTTAGGGAACGACTGGGAAATAACATAAAAATAACTGTATAGATGGAACGCCGTATGATGGGAAACTATCACGTACGGTGTGAACTGGGGGAAAGGCTACTCTGACTGCCACCTTTGGTGGTAAAAGCGGTGGCTCACCTATCGGTATTGGTGAAATAAAAGAAGAAATTTAAATAGTGAATATAAAGAACTTGTATTGTGAGGGGAATGTATGAAGGAATTTATAATTTCAAGTATTCAAGAATATATAGAGTTCATTGAAAAATATAAGGGAAATTATTATTTTAGGGGACAAGCAGATGCGGAATGGGAAATTCAACCTAATATATTTAGAGATTATAATAAATTGAAAATTGAATGTGAAGAAATTGGTGAACATTTTGCAAATAA
>JAQUYQ010000260.1 GCA_028691795.1 Herbinix sp. | reverse complement strand
GATAATTACTGAGGATTTGCTTGATGCAGAAAATACTGGGGAAGAGACAACCGATGAGAGAGGAGATACCTCAGCCGTTGCTGAAGATTTAAGTCTTCATGCGCTTTCAGCATTATTACTTGATTCAGCCAATAACCGTGTGCTTTATGACGAAAACGGCTATAAAGAGATGCCCATGGCTAGTACGACGAAGATTATGACCTGTATTGTAGCTTTGGAAAATTCCAGTTTGGATGAAGTAGTTACTGTTTCATCCTATGCGTCAAAGATGCCGGATGTACAGCTTAATATTAAGGCCGGTGAACAATTTTATTTAAAGGATTTATTGTATTCCCTGATGTTGGAGAGTCATAACGACACCGCTGTTGCAATCGCAGAACATGTAGGAGGCTCGGTTGAGGGCTTTGCAACCATGATGAATGATAAAGCCAGATCACTGGGGTGTGAGCATACTAATTTTGTAACACCAAACGGATTGGATGCGGAGGGTCACTACACGACAGCAAGAGATCTTGCTATCATAGCAAGTTATGCGATTAAAAATGAACAATTTATAAATATAACCAATTCATCGACGCATGAATTTAAAGAAATTAAAAAAGGTAAAAGTTATAGTGTATCGAATAAGAATAGATTCCTATTTATGATGGATGGTGCGATCGGTATTAAGACCGGTTTTACCAATGATGCAGGATATTGCTTTGTTGGTGCGATTAAGAAATTAGACCGGACTTTAATCTCGGTTGTACTTGGATGTGGCTGGCCACCGAATAAAAATTTAAAGTGGTCGGATACAAAAGAATTGATGAATTATGGGATTGATAATTATGAACAAAAGCAAATCTTTGAAGAAACCGAATTATCTCCGGTATTTGTAAATGACGGACAACAGAAATATGAAGTTTTAGATCTGGAAGGAAATTTGACTTTACTGATGAGGGAAGATGAAAAGGTCAAGATAGTATATAACATACCCAAGGTTTTGCAAGCTCCGGTATTAGCGAAAAGTATTGTGGGCAATGCAAGATATTATATAGATGATGTATTGTATGCAGAGATACCAATTTATACTAAGAAGGATGTTTTAAAGATTGATTTTCAATTTTGTATTTATAAAATTATCCAATTTTGGAGTCAGCAATACTAATAAAATTGATTTGGATGTAACAAGTCGGTTAAGGTACATAGAGGATTTATGATACCCGATTAAAAATTTAAATAGAATAAGATTAAAACTGCAAATAAACCTTCAAGGCTTATAAAGCTTATAATTATATTATGAGCAAATAAGAGTTGAAGGTTTTTACATAGTAATTACTGTGTATTTGGATATATTTATTACTATTATTAAAAAATATCATAATTTTAAGAAAAATTTACAAAAAGATGCAACTTTTTAATGGTTTATCTCGTTTAATAAGTAGTGTGAATAGTCTCGCAGAATACATGCGAGCCTTTAGGAGAATAGGGCTTTTACAAATAATAATCTATTATTTATTAGGGGGTTGTCATGAAAAAAATTGTACATAATTACCGAATTAGTAAATATTCACGTTTTACAAGCGGATTATTATTCGCCGTAATATCTGCGGTTGCATTGATATTATGTGTTTCTTATACCTATAGTCAAACAAATTCCAGGTTTGGAATTTCATTGACTTTTGCTATTGCCATTTTTAGTTTACTAATGGGAATGGTATCCATGTTTCGTAATAATGAAGTTCCGAAAGAAAAAATATAAATATTAATTTAATATTTAATATCGGTTTGGTAACAGATTTCAGAGGTAAGTCTTGGAATCTGTTATCTTTTTATGTCCAGATTAAAGTTTATCAGGTTTGTGTAAAAGGGACAAAAGGTAAAATAGGACTTGATTATTTTTATTATAACTATTATTATTAAGAATGTCTGAAAAAGTCTGATGTATATAAATGGAGGATCAAAAAATGAAAAATAACACGAAAAATAACAAGAAAAATACAAAAAATCCAAAATACCAAAGGATCAGTATTTTTGATACAAAAGGTAAAAAAATTGCGGTTAGTATAACTTCCGCTGTTATTTTGTTATTGATTATTTTGTTTATGTTTATAGAGAGCGGAGACGGAAAATTAGTAATTAAAAATAAATCAGATTTAAATTTAGAATATGTAAAAGCAAAGTTTGTATATTCTGATGGTGATGTAAATACTGGAATTGAAACAGAAAGTATTAATGCAGATAAAACCTTTACTTTGCCAATGGATCCAATAGATCTCTATGGATATAACGCAAATTATGAGCTTCGTCTTAAATTTGAGAATTATGATGAATTATTAGTTGATGCAGGTATCTTTAACGATGTATTTGAAGGAGATATCGAGGTGGATTTTGAAAAGACGGAGGATCCAAATATAATAAAGTTAAAGATTAAAGCTAGCAATGGTTTATTACCATCAAAATTAATTGATTGTAATGAAGAATATAAAATTAATTTAAGTGATGGTCAAGTGCTAGAATAATACTTAGATGCCGAAATCCAATGGTAGTAGTGTGAATAGTCTCGCAAAATACAAGCGAGCCATTAGAAGAAGCTCGAAATGAGCACAGAGAGTGCTAATTCCAAGCTTCTTCCAGGTATTATAGCGTATGTGGACTTATGGGTGTAACGGCTATTGTAGAACATAAATAAATTTAAGTGCCAAGTAGCGGCGCTATGGAGGTAAATATGATTAAATTATACGAAAAGGGTATCTATTTATTAAATAGTACTGAAATAATTGAAGAC
>JAQUYQ010000259.1 GCA_028691795.1 Herbinix sp. | reverse complement strand
AATTATTACGTAATAATTGTGAGATAATTCAATCGGTAATTGAACGGACAGGCTGTGAGATTTTACTGGCGCAGAAAGCATTTTCCATGTATTCGACCTATCCGCTGCTTCGTCAATATCTTAGCGGAACAACAGCGAGTGCACTATTTGAGGCCAAGTTAGGACAGGAAGAAATGGGGAAAGAAGTGCATATCTTTGCACCTGCATACCGCGAAGATGAATTTGATGAGATCTTGTCTCTGTGTGACCATATCGTATTTAATTCCATACAGCAATGGGAAAAATACAAGAATAAGGTTGCCGCAAGTGACAAAAAGATTTCTTGTGGTTTGCGCATTAATCCCGAGTATTCAGAAATAGAGACGGATCTTTATAATCCATGCTTTATTAATTCAAGGTTTGGAATAACCATTGATAAGCTTGAGGGAGCTGATCTGACCGGAATTGATGGACTGCATTTTCATACCATGTGCGAGCAGAATTCAGATGTTTTAGAAAGAACCTTAAAAATAGTGGAAGAGAAGTTTGGCCACTTCATGCATCAGATGAAATGGATTAATTTTGGCGGCGGTCACCATATTACGAAAGAGGATTATGATATTGAAACATTGGTACGCTGCGTAAATGATATAAAAGATAAATATCAGGTCCAGGTGTATCTGGAGCCGGGAGAAGCAATTGCACTGAACGCAGGATATCTGGTAAGCTCCGTTCTTGAACTGAATGAGAATGGGATGCAGCTCGCCATTATGGATACCTCTGCGGCCTGTCATATGCCGGATGTTCTGGAGATGCCATACCGCCCTATTATTATCGGTTCTGGGAAAACGGGTGAGTATCCTTTTACTTACCGACTTGGAGGTCCTACCTGTCTCGCAGGAGATGTTATTGGTGATTATTCTTTCCCGAATCCTTTGAAAGTAGGCGATCGTCTTGTATTCTGTGACATGGCTATTTACTCTATGGTGAAGAATAATACCTTCAATGGTATCAATTTGCCAGCAATTCTGCTGAACACGGAAGCAGAAGGACTAAAGGTAATCAAGAAGTTTGGATACGAAGATTTCAAAAGTAGATTATAGGTAGGGTGTTTAATAGTCATTAACATAGAAAAGAGGCGGTTTTTCGTGGAAAAATCGCCTCTTTTCATGCTCTGTGTCAATTTATTATAGAACCTCGTTTCATGTATTAAAAATGTTGAAGAAGCATAATTCTAATTGTATTTACTGTTCGCTGTCAACCTGTTTATACCAATTAATCATTCCCAGGTCCAAAGCTTCTTCAAAGGTAGCAGGTAAATCCGGAGCCTCTTTGCCATAATTTTTATAATAAGTAGCTGGATAGAGTGGCTTCGGGTTCTTTTCTATACGGTCCACATCAACGGTTAAATCTTCACCCGGTCTTACCTTTCGGGCTACGATTACAGTACGGTAATCATATATTTCGTAGGAACAAGTGGACAAAGTTATAATTTGATCATTTTCATTTATATCAACCGGATCAATGTTATAAAGAGAACGAATACGCAGTTGATATAAGAAATTCAAATACTCGGAACTGTCTTTAAAACTTGCCTGGGTATAATTAAAAAATGGCTCTTTTTTATCCGATCCATTGGTTATAAAGACAGAGAATATTTTCCATTGACCTGTTTGATAGATGGTATCGAAGGTAAACGTCGGATGTTCTTTTAAATAATCAAGTTTTTTAAAATATACAAGGTAATGGAACATATTATCTGTTGATTTCATATTATGTCCATGAATTACAAGGTTTGTGGTATTATTCTCTACGGAGGAGTTTACATCAAGAAATAAACACCCAGCTTTTTGCGTTTCCCCATTAAAATCTCTGGTAAGATAATATATCGGATCTTCCCTATTCTGCATTACGATATAATCAATATTAGTGTCGGGAATCGTAAGCCATCCCTTGGTATCTGCATTCTTTTCCAATAATTCCCCAAAGGTAAGTAACCTGCCTTGTTCATCCCGTGTCGGATCGAGTGTTGGTGTTGCGGTTGTATTGCCAGGAGTATCTGTAACTACAGGAGACTGTGTAGGAGTAGTACTTGGTATTGCATATAGCTCTCTCGTTAACGCTACAGTTTTATTCATACGATAGGGCTGTATCAACACTTCATTAATAAATAATCCAAAAAAAATAATAAAGCCGATGAACCAAAGAATACGAAGGATTTGATATGTATTTATTTTTTTTCTGGAATCTTCTGGTGTTTGTGTAAGGCTGCCATCCTCTGTGGATTCATTTTCAATAGCAGATTGGTCTGCATTATTGTCTGTGTTATTATCTGAAAACTCCTCTTTGTTAGACATTTTTACCTCCACTCAAATTCTTTCATTTAATGAATTTATTAGTTTAAAAACTTGATTTAATAGCATTTTCTTAATCACAGCTAATTGAAATTCTTAAATCTCTTGTATCAATAAAAAGCGTTTCTACTGAACTAAATTATACAACGAATGGAATTTGCAGTAAAGGAAAATTCTCCTGCTGACATGCGATAAAATGCATGAAAAAGGCTTCAAATACAGATGTTTTGAAGCCTAAATCTTTCTATAGCGGTAGGTTATTGTGTACTTTCTGGTTGCACTTTCTTTTTCTTAATTTTATCAATTGCCATTTCAAATAATACTGTGAGGGCAGCAAATACATAAGAGATGGAGAAGAACTCCATTATTGTTTTTAATACGGTTGTAATTCCAGAAGACTGTCCCATATCGCCAGGCATCTTTCCTCCCAAAAAAC